>CAMFLJ010000167.1 GCA_945957335.1 uncultured Actinomycetes bacterium
CGCCGGTGTAGAGCTTGGTGAGCTCGGCCTTCATCTCGGCCGGCGGGCGCCAGTTGTTGGTGGGCCCGGCGTCGATCTCGGCCTCGGAGCAGATGTAGGTGCGGTCCTCGACGCGGGCGACGTCGCCGGGGTCGGAGAGGGCGAGGTAGCTGTTCGGGCGCTTGGCCTCGTTCAGCGTGCGGAACGTGCCGCCGTCGACGAGCTCCTGGCAGAGGCGCTCGTACTCCTCGGCCGAGCCGTCGCACCAGTAGACGTCGTCGGGCTGGAGGATCTGCCGCCACTCCTCCACCCAGTCGAGGAGCTTCTGGTTGCTGGTCTGACCGGCCATGGGACCTCCGACGTCGTTGTCGTGCCACGCGCAACGGCGCGTTCCGTGTGTGGGGGGACTCCACCCCGCACCGAAACCTGCCCGGTGAACGACGGGTGAATGCGGTCCATCCTACGTTCCCCGTCAACGCGGGCCGCCAGCCGGTGGTCGGCCTCCGGCGGGACTCACGACCTGCTTTTCGGGGGTCGAACAGCGAAAGGCCCCGCTCAGCGAGCGGGGCCTTCGTGGAGTGCAGATTCTCGACAGCTGTCGTCCGGGCCTCGGCCCGGTGACTCTCGGGGCGTCAGCCCTGCGTGCCGCCCTGGGGGTGCACCACGTCGTCTGGGTGCTCCATCGGGTAGCCCGGCGTGCCCATGTCGGCCTCGGAGCCGATGCGGACCCGCACGGCCAGCTGCTGGTCGTCGACGTCGAAGACGACGCGCTGGCCCTGGCGCAGCATCCGGAACACCGAGCCGTGCAGCGCGTCGCGCGACAGCTCGTACTCGGCGAGGTCGGTGTCGGTGAGGACGGTGCCGTCGCCGGAGATCGGGTCGTAGGACTTGACCACGCCCTGCAGCGAGGTGGCGCCCACGGTCAGCGGGCCGCCTTGACGACCTTGCCGGCCTTCAGGCACGACGTGCAGACGTCGACGCGCTTGGTGGAGCCGTTCACCACGGCCCGCACGCGCTGGATGTTGGGGTTCCAACGACGCTTGGTGCGGCGGTGCGAGTGGCTCACCGCCATGCCGAACGACGGGTGCTTTCCGCACACCTCGCAGACCGATGCCATGACCACACACTCCAGAAAGCCGGAAACAAACGAACACGTGAGGTTAGCGCCCGCCCCGGCCAGGGCCAACTCGGGCAGGGGCGGGGCGTGTCGGTAGTCTCACGGCCGATGCCCACCCTCGAGCTGCTGACGGCCGGCGACCTGCGCGCCCTCATCTCCGGGTTCGCCGACGCCCTGGCCGCCCACCGCGAGACGATCAACCGGTTGAACGTCTACCCGGTGCCCGACGGCGACACCGGCACCAACATGGCCCTCACCCTCGCCTCGGTCGTCACCGAGCTCGAGGGTGCGGCGCCCGACATGGACGCCACCTGCCACGCCATCGCCCACGGCTCGCTGATGGGTGCACGGGGCAACTCGGGTGTGATCCTCTGCCAGATCCTGCGGGGCCTCGCCGGGTCGTTCAAGGCCGCCGACGCAGTCGACGCCCGCACCCTGGCCGACGCGCTCGACGCCGCCTCGACCGCCGCCTACGGCGCGGTGGGCCGCCCGGTCGAGGGCACGATCCTCACCGTGGTGCGCGTCGCCGCCGAGAGCAGCCGGGCCGCGTTCGACGCCGGCGCCGACCTGCTCGGTGTGCTCGAGGCCGCCAGGGCGGGTGGTGGCGAGGCCCTGGCCGAGACGCCCGAGATGCTCCCGGTGCTCAAGGAGGCCGGGGTGGTCGACGCCGGCGGCACCGGCCTGCTGCTGCTGCTCGACGTCGCCCTCCACCTCGTCGACGGCCGGCCCGTGCCCGACCCCGACGACGACCTCGCCGGCGCGTCGCCCGAGTTCCTCGAGGCGTTCGAGGCGGCCCACGGCGAGGGCGGCCACGAGGGCTCTCTCGCCGGCCTCCGCTACGAGGTCATGTACTTCCTCGAGGCGCCCGACGAGTCCATCGCCGGGTTCAAGGACGTGTGGGCCACCCTCGGCGACTCCATCGTCGTGGTCGGCGGCGACGGGCTCTGGAACTGCCACATCCACACCGACGACATCGGCCCCGCGGTCGAGGCCGGCATCGACGTGGGCAAGCCCCGCGGCATCCGCGTCACCGACCTGCTCGACGAGTTCGCCGAGCTCGAGGAGGAGCGCTGGGTCCGTGAGGCCGAGCCGATGGCCAACGAGCCGTCGATCGTCCACGAGCCCGTGCCGTGCGCGGTCGTGGCGGTGTCGGTCGGCGACGGCGTGCGCCGCATCTTCCAGTCGCTCGGCGTGCAGGTGGTCGTCACCGGCGGCCAGACGATGAACCCCTCCACCGCCCAGCTGCTCGAGGCGGTCGAGTCGGCACCCGCGCCCGACGTGGTGCTGCTGCCGAACAACAAGAACATCATCCCGGTCGCCGAGCAGGTCGACGCCATGACCGCGAAGACCGTGCGCGTCGTGCCCACGCGGGGCGTGGCCGAGGGCTTCGCCTCGCTGCTCGCCTACGACCCGGGCTCCACCGCCCCCGCCAACGCGGAGTCGATGGCCGCGGCCGCGGCCCAGGTCACCGCCGGCGAGATCACCCGGGCCGTCCGCGACTCCAGCACCGACCGGGGCCCGATCCGCGAGGGCGACTGGCTGGGCATCGCCCGCGACGGGATCATCGCCGTCGACGACGACCTCTCCGGCGCCGCCACCACGCTGCTCGACCGGCTGGTGGGCCCCGAGCACGAGATCGTCACCGTGATCGAGGGGGAGGGCGCCAGCCAGGCGATCACCCGCCACCTCGAGGTGTGGGTGCACGACAACCGGCCCGGGTGCGAGGTCGAGGTGCACCACGGGGGCCAGCCGCTGTACCCCTACCTCTTCGGCGTCGAGTAGCCCCACGGATGGCCCGGCGACTCTCCCAGCTCGCCCAGCTGCCCGTCACCGAGCTCAAGGGCGTCGGTGACGCCAAGGCCGGCGCGCTCGCCAAGCTCGGCGTGCGGTCGGTGCTCGACCTGCTGACCTACTACCCCCGTCGCTACCTCGACCGCACCAACCAGGCGCGCCTCGGCGACCTCGAGGTTGGGGAGGAGGCCACGGTGCTGGTGTCGGTGGTGCGCACCCAGTCCCGCCGCACCCGCAACGGCAAGTCCCTCGTCACCACCGACGTCACCGACGGCTCGGGCCACCTGCAGATCAGCTTCTTCAACCAGCCGTTCCGCGAGCGCCAGCTGAAGGCCGGCACCGACGTGGTCCTCTTCGGGCGCCTCGAGGTCTTCCAGGGACGCCGGCGGATGACCAACCCGGTGGTCGACCTCATCGGCGACCGCACCGGTCGCATCGTGCCCGTCTACCCGCAGTCCGAGAAGGCGGGCGTGATGAGCTGGGACGTCGCCCGGTTCATGGACGAGGTGCTGCAGCGGGCGGGCGAGTTCGCCGAGCCGCTCGCCACCGACCTGCTCGACCGCCTCGACCTCGTCGACCGCACCACCGCCTTCCACGGCATCCACGGGCCCGACTCGATGCGGGAGGCCGCCGCCGCCCGCCGCCGACTGGCCTTCGACGAGCTGCTGCGGGTGCAGCTCGAGCTGGTGCGCCGCAAGCGGGAGCTCGAGCGCACCGCGGTCGGCGTGGCCCACGACGTGGGCGACGGCTCGGGCGGCCCCCTCGTCGAGCGCTTCCACGAGCGCCTGCCGTACGAGCTCACCGGCGCCCAGCGCCGCACCATCGGCGAGATCGTCGACGACCTGGCCAAGGGCCACCCGATGCACCGCCTCCTGCAGGGCGACGTCGGCGCCGGCAAGACGGTGGTGGCGGTGAGCGCCCTGCTCGTCGCCGTGCAGGGCGGCCACCAGGGCGCGCTGATGGCGCCCACCGAGGTGCTCGCCGAGCAGCACCACCTCGGCATCCGCGAGATGCTCGACGGCTTCACCGTTCCCGACGGCGACGAGGGCAACCTGTTCGGCGGCGCCGGCCTCGACCGCCCTCTGCGCGTCGTGCTGCTCACCAACCGCACGCCCGCCGGCGAGCGCCGCCGGCTGCTCGCCGACCTGGCCGACGGCGGCGTCGACATCGTCGTCGGCACCCACGCGCTCATCTCCGACGGCATCGAGTTCTCGTCGCTCGGCGTCGTGGTCATCGACGAGCAGCACCGCTTCGGCGTCGAGCAGCGGGCCGCGCTGCGCGACAAGGGCTCGGGCGCGGCGGTGCCCGACGTGCTGGTCATGACCGCCACGCCGATCCCGCGCACCGCGGCGATGACCGTCTACGGCGACCTCGACGTGTCGGTGCTCGACGAGCTGCCACCGGGCCGCACGCCGATCGTCACCCGCTGGGCCCAGGGCGAGCTGGACGAGATGGAGGTGTGGCAGCAGGTCCGCGACGAGGTCGCCGCCGGCCGTCAGGCCTACGTCGTGTGCCCGCTCATCGACGAGAGCGAGAAGCTCGAGGCCCGCTCGGCCCAGGAGACCTTCGACGAGCTCACCGCCGGCGAGCTGTCGGGCCTGCGGGTCGGGCTGCTGCACGGCCGGGTTCCGGCCGCCGAGAAGGACGAGGTCATGTCGGCGTTCCGCCGGGGCGACCTCGACGTGCTCGTGGCCACCACCGTCATCGAGGTCGGCGTCGACGTCCCGAACGCCACGGTGATGGTCATCCTCGACGCCACCCGGTTCGGCATCGCCCAGCTCCACCAGCTGCGCGGCCGCGTCGGGCGAGGCGCGGCGAAGAGCATGTGCTGGCTGGTCGGCGAGGCCACCACGCCCGACGGCGAGGCCCGCCTCGAGGCGCTCGTGAGCTCCACCGACGGCTTCGAGCTGGCCGAGGTCGACCTCGACCTGCGGGGCGAGGGCACGATCATGGGAGAGCGCCAGAAGGGCCAGAACGACCTCAAGCTGGCGTCGCTGCGGCGTGACCGCGAGTGGGTGGTCACCGCTCGCGAGGTCGCCATGGAGATCCTCGACGCCGACCCCCGCCTCGAGCAGCACTGGCTGCTGGCCGAGGAGGTCGAGCTGCTCCTCGGCGACGACGACACCGAGTTCCTGCTCAAGGGCTGACCCCCAGCTGGCTCACCTCGCGCAGTGCGGGCGGCGCGATCCGAGCCAGCTCGGAGGGGGACGGTCAGTAGGCGTCGTTGTCGTCGAGGTCGTCGGGGTCGCCCATGACGATGTCGAAGCGCTCGTTGCAGTCGGGGCAGCGGTAGGCGATCACGTCGCCGACCTCCCACCCGTCCTCGGGCGGGTACGACAGCGGGTGCAGCGTGCCGCCGCAGTCGATGCACGTCATGCCGAGCGGGGCGTCCATGCGGCCAAGGCTACGGTCGCCGGCGTGAGGGTCGTGGCCGGCGAGGCGAGAGGGCGGCGGCTGGTCGCGCCGGAGGGCACCGACACCAGGCCCACCCTCGACCGGGTGCGAGAGGCCGTGTTCAACGCCCTGGCCAGCCAGGACGCGATCGACGGCGCCCGGGTGCTCGACCTCTTCGCCGGGTCGGGCGCCCTCGGCATCGAGGCGCTCTCCCGCGGCGCGGCCCACGCCACCTTCGTCGACACCGACCGCGCCGCCCGCCGGGTGATCGACCAGAACCTGGCCGCCACGGGCCTGGCCGACCGGGCCGAGGTGCTCGGCACCGACGCCTCGACGCACCTGCGCCGGGTGGCCGGGGAGCCCTCCGCCGACGCCCCGGGCGCCTACGACCTGGTGCTGCTCGACCCGCCCTACGCCACCGGCGACGACGCCTGGGCCGAGCTGCTCGAGCTCGTCGCGGCGGTCGCGCCCGATGCGGTGGTCGTGGTCGAGTCCGATCGCGAGGTGCCCGTTCCAGGCGGGTGGCATGCGCTCAGGTCGAAGAGGTACGGGGGTACGCTCGTCAGCGTCCTCATGCCCCCGAGACCGCTGTCGGAGCCGTCGTGACGAGAGTGCTGTACCCCGGGTCGTTCGACCCGATCCACAACGGCCACCTCGAGATCATCGAGACCGCGGCCCGGCTCTTCGACCACGTCGTCGTGGCGGCCATGCGCAACCCCCAGAAGGGTGAGCCGCTGTTCTCGCTCGACGAGCGCCGCGAGATGCTCGAGGAGTCCGTCGCCCACCTCGACAACGTCACCGTCACGATGTTCGCCTCGCTCGTCGTCGACCTGGCCCGCGAGCTGCAGGCCGACTTCATCGTCAAGGGCCTCCGCGCCGTCTCCGACTTCGAGAGCGAGCTGCAGATGGCCCAGATGAACCACAAGATCTCCGGCGTCGACACGCTCTTCATCCCGTCGGCGTCGGGCAACTCGTTCCTCGCCTCCAAGCTCCTCCGTGAGATCACCCGCTTCGGCGGTGACGTCACGCCGATGGTGCCGGCAGCCGTGGCCAAGCGCCTCCAGGAGAAGTACCCCTCATGAGCGACTTCGACGATCCCGATCTCGACATCGACCTCACCCCTCCGCCGGTCGGCGCGCAGTACCACCCGGCCGAGACCGAGGAGGTCCTCCTGCAGCTCCGCGACGTCATCGAGGCGGCCCGCCCGGTGCCGCTCTCGGCGTCGTCGATGATCGCCAAGGAGGAGGTCCTCGAGCTGGTCGACGAGGCCCTCCACCAGCTCCCCGAGGAGCTGCGGGCCGCCCGCTGGCTGCTCAAGGAGCGCGAGGAGTTCCTCGCCCGCACCCGCCACGAGGCCGACGAGATCCTCGAGCAGGCCCGGGCCCGCGCCGAGCGCATGGTGCAGCGCACCGAGGTCGTGAAGGCCGCCGAGGCGCGCGCCTACGAGATCGTCGACACCGCCCAGGCCGACGCCCGCCGCCTGCGCCACGAGGTCGAGGACTTCTGCGACCAGAAGCTGGCCAGCTTCGAGATCGTGCTCGACCGCACCCAGACCCTCGTCGCCGCCGGCCGGGCCAAGCTGCAGGGCACCAACCTACTGGCCGAGGCCGCCGCCGCGGCCGCCACCGAGGGCACCCTCACCGAGCCGGTCGACGACATGACCTCGGGCCACCCGAGCGTCGGCGGCGCCGACGGCCGTGTCCGCGAGGTCGCCGACGACGGCTACGCCGACGAGGCCGACTGCGACGACGGCTCCTACGCGGAGGCCGATGCCGCCTACGGCACCGACGCCGCCTACGGCACCGACGCCGCCTACGACGACGGCGACGACGAGCCCGAGCCGCGCTCGCGCCAGGGCCGCCTGCAGGTCGTCGACGACGGCTACTCGCACCTCCCGCCGCCTCCCGGTGGGGGCGAGACCATCCGCGACGCGGCCGCGACCTTCTTCGACCAGGACCTGGCGTAGCGCCCCGATGGGCGCCCGTCCCCTCGTCGTCGGCATCGCCGACCTCCGGCGCCAGCCCGGCACCCGGCGGCGCCTCCAGCGCGGCGTGACCCTCGACGGGCTCGCCATCTCGAGCGCCCGGGTGCCCGACGGCGCCGAGATCGGCCTCGACCTCGAGCTCGAGGCGCTGAGCAATGGCCTCGTGGCCACCGGCACCCTCACCGTCCCGTGGGAGGGCGAGTGCCGGCGCTGCCTGCGCGACGTCCGCTCCGAGTCGGTCGCTGACATCCGCGAGATCTTCGAGCCGTCGCCGGTGGAGGGCGAGACCTACCCGCTCGGCGACGACCTCGTCGACCTCGAGCCCATGGTCCGCGACGCCGTGCTGCTCACCCTGCCCCTCGCCCCGCTGTGCGACGAGGGCTGCATGGGGCCGGCCCCCGACACCTTCCCGGCCGTGGTCGAGGGCGACGACGCGGGCGCCGCCGACGACCCCGACGGGGCGGCCGCGGAGGCCTCCGGACCGCCTGCCGACCCCCGGTGGGCCGCCCTCGACAGCCTGCGCTTCGACTCTCCGGGCGACGACGGGTAAGCTCTACCGCTCGTGCCCCGGCTGCATCGCGCCGTGGCACCGCTTCGCGCCGAGCCGTCACTCGGCCCCACCAGAGCTAGGAACGACGATGGCCGTCCCCAAGAAGAAGACCTCCAAGGCCAAGAGCCGCAGCCGCCGGGCCTCCGCCTGGAAGATCGCCACCCCCGCCCGCAGCACCTGCCCGCGCTGCGGTGCGGTGAAGCGCCCGCACGTGGCTGTCTCTTATACACATCTCCGAGCCCACGAGACTAAGGCGAATCGCGG
>CAMFLJ010000168.1 GCA_945957335.1 uncultured Actinomycetes bacterium
CATCGCCGGGCCGCTCGCCCGCTACGAGCGCGTCCGCTCCGCCCTCGACATGGGCACCGAGCCGGCCCGGGTGCGGGCCCGCTCGCGCGTCTCTTACGTGCCCTCCGCTGCGCTCCTCGCCCGGGTCGACGACCTGCGCGCCATCGGCGGCTTCGACGAGGCCCTCCACGTCGGCGAGGACGTCGACCTGGTCTGGCGCCTCGACGAGGAGGGCCGCACCGTGCGCTACGAGCCGGGCGCGACCGTCGCCCACCGCCACCGCACCGCGCTGCGCCCGTGGGCCCGCCGCCGCTTCGACTACGGCACCTCGGCCGGGGCGCTCGCCGTCCGCCACCCGGGCGCCCTCGTGCCCGTCGAGGCGTCGCCGCTCAGCCTGGCCGGCTGGTGCGCCGCGTCGCTCGGCCACCCGTTCACCGGCCTGGGCTTCGCCGGTGCCACCTTCGCCATGCTCCTCCGCAGCTTCGACGGCATCGACGAGGCCCCGGGCCTGGCCGCCCAGGTGGCCGGCAAGGGCAACCTGGCCGTGGGCCGCATGCTCGCCAACGCGCTGATGCGGCCGTGGTGGCCGGTCACCCTGCTCGCCGCCCTGGTCGTGCCCTCGAAGCGGCTGCGTCGGGCGCTGCTCGTCGGCGTGCTCGTGCCGCCCCTCGTCGAGTGGGCCCGCGAGCACCCCAACCACGGCCCGGTGAGCTACGTCGGGCTGCGCCTGGCCGACGACGTCGCCTACAGCGCCGGCGTGTGGGTCGGCGCAGTCCGCGCCCGCACCGCCGAGCCCCTGCTCCCCGACCTCACCTCGTGGCCGAACCCCGGCCGCTACAGCACCTGGCGCACCGCCAAGGCCGCCGCCCGCGCCGCCTCGACCTGATCAGGCGCCGGTGGCGGCGTCGATGAGCTCGAGGATGCGCACCGGCGGCAGGAACTGCTCGGTGACGCGCACGCCCAGGTGGGCCAGGGCGTCCTCGATGGCGCTGGTCAGCGCCGCGGGGGCGCCGATGGCGCCGCCCTCGCCCACGCCGCGGAAGTTGATCTCGTCGGTGGGCTCGTGGTGCACGTGGTGCACCTCGATGCGGGGCACGTCGAGCGCGGTGGGCAGGAGGTGGTCCATGAAGGTCGACGACAGGAACTGCGCCTCGCGGTCGTAGGCCGAGCGCTCCAGCAGCACCGCGCCGATGCCCTGCACCACGCCGCCGCGCACCTGGCCGTCGACGACCGCGGGGTTGATCACCGCGCCGCAGTCGCCCACCACGACGTAGCGGTCGACGCGCACCAGGCCCGTCTCGGGGTCGATCTCGACCTCGCAGGCGTGGGTGGCCACCGACCAGGTGCCCTCGGCCGAGTCGAACGTGGCCGTCTCCTCGATGCCTGGCCGCCCGTCGGCGTTGGCCAGGCCGGGCCGCACCCAGGCGAGGCGCCCGATCTCGGCCAACGGCGTGCTCACGCCCGGCGCGCCCCGGGCGACCACCGAGCCGTCGACGAGGTCGAGGTCGGCGGGGTCGATCTCCATGAGCTGCGACGCCACCTCGAGCACGCGGTCGCGCACCCGGCGGGCCACGCCCACCACCGCGCCGCTGGCCAGGGTGGCGGCGCGGGAGCCGCCGGTGCCGACCAGGTTGAACGGTGTGTCCCGGGTGTCGCCGTGCACGACGCGCACCCGGTCGATGCCCACGCCGAGCTGGTCGGCGGTGAGCTGGGCGAGCGTGGTCTCGTGGCTCTGGCCGTGGGGCATCTGGCTGGTGAACACGGTGACGCTGCCGTCGAGCTCGAGCCGGGCCCGGGCCTCCTGCACCGTGCGGGGGGCAGCCATGATCCCCATCGCCCGGATGAGGCTGGGGGTCACCGGCGCGGGCTCGACCACGTTGGCCAGGCCGATTCCCACCAGGCGGCCCTCGGCGCGGGCCGCGGCCTGGCGGGCGCGGAAGGCGTCGAGGTCGAGCAGGTCGACCGTGTCGTCGAACGTGCGGCGCGGGTCGAAGCCGAGCAGCTCGACGCCGGTGGCGCTGGCCCGCGGGAAGTCGGCCGAGGTGAGCAGGTTGCGCTCGCGCACGTCGACCGGGTCGATCCCGAGCTCGCGGGCCACGAGGTCGAGCAGCCGCTCACGGGCCCACGTCTCGATCTCCCACGGGCCCCGGTAGGGCACGTACGTGGCCTTGTTGGAGGCCACGATCACCGACTCGAAGTCGATGTCGTCGATGCGGTAGGCCGCCGGTAGCAGGGCCCGCACGATCGACAGGTAGCCGGTGGCCGGGTAGCCCACCTTCGGGTAGGCGCCCTGGTCCATGACCATGCGCACCCGCAGGCCGAGGATGCGGCCCTCGGGGTCGACGGCGGCCTCGACGTCGACCCGCTCCTCGCGGGCCTGGCCCCCGACCATGAGGTTCTCGGAGCGGTCCTCGATCCACTTCACCGGCCGTCCGACCAGCACCGAGGCGCCGGCGATGGCGACCTCCTCGTGGGAGAGGCCGAACTTCTGGCCGAACGAGCCTCCGATGTCGCCGCAGCGAACCCGCACGGCGTGGGCCGGGATGCCGAGCACGTCGGCCAGGTGCATCCGCAGGGCGTGGGGTGACTGGTGGGCCGCCTGCACCTCGAGCGTGCCGGCGGCCGGGTCGAAGGCGGCGACGATGCCCCGGCACTCCATGGGCACGTTGGCGTGGCGGTGCTGGTCGAGTCGGGCCGACACCACCCGGTGGGCCGTCGCGAAGGCGGCGTCGGTGTCGCCGTAGCGGTGGGTCGAGCGGTGCAGCACGTTGTCGCCCAGCTCGGGGAACACCAGCTCGGTGCCGCCGGCGAGGACGTCGTCCATGTCACCCACACCTGGCAGCGGGTCGTAGTCGACCTCGACCGCCTCGACGCCGTCCTCGGCCTCGGCCCGGCTGTCGGCCAGCACCACCGCCACCGGGTCGCCCACCAGCCGCACGCGGTCGCGGGCCAGGGCGGGGAACGGCGCCACCAGCAGGTCGGGCGGGCCGGCGGGCACGAGGGGCCCGGCCACGCGGTCGAGGTCGTCGATGGTGATCACGGCCCGCACACCCGGCACCTGCAGCGCCTCGGTCACGTCGATGCCGAGCACGGCGGCGTGGGGGAACGGGCTGCGGACGAACGCGGCGTGGAGCATGCCGGGCAGCCGGACGTCGTCGAGGTAGTGCCCGCGCCCGGTGAGGATGCGGGGGTCCTCGACCCGGGCGACGCTCGATCCGACGAGGCGGGCGACCATCAGGCCCCCTCCCCCGCGTGGCCGTCGGCCGCCTCGCGTGCGATCTCGGCGGCCCGCAGGATGCCGTCGACGATGCTCTCGTAGCCGGTGCAGCGGCAGATGTTGCCGGAGATCGCCTCGCGGACCGCGGCCTCGTCGGGCTCGGGCTGGGCGTCGAGCAGGGCCGCGGCGGTGAGCAGGATGCCGGGCGTGCAGAAGCCGCACTGGAACGAGTGCCGCTCGAGGCAGCCCTGCTGCACGGGGTGGAGCCGGTCGCCGTCGGCCAGCCCCTCGACGGTGACGACCGAGCGGCCCTCGGCCTGCACGGCCAGCATGAGGCACGACCGCACGGGCACGCCGTCGAGCAGCACCGTGCACGACCCGCACACGCCGTGCTCGCAGCCCAGGTGGGTGCCGGTGAGCTCGAGGTCGTCGCGCAGGAGCTCGGCCAGCGAGCGGCGGGCCTCGACCCGCGCCCGGCGGGGCTCGCCGTTGACCTCGACGGCCACGTCGAGCTCGGTCCGCGGCTCGGTCGCGCTCACGACGCGACCTCGGCGGAGGCCCGCGCCACCGCGGTGGTGAGCGTGCGGCGGGCGAGAGTGGCGGCCAGGCGGCGCCGGTAGGCCGCGGTGGCGTGGAGGTCGTCGTGGGGGTCGAGGCGCGCCGCGGCGGCCCGGGCGACCTCGTCGATCGCAGCCTCGTCCGGAGGCCGACCGGCCAGGTCGGCGCCCACGGTGGCGTCGAGCACGGCGGTCGAGCCGACGCCCAGGAACGACACCGCGGCCGAGGCGACGGCGCCGTCGTCGTCGAGTGTCACCCTGGCCCCCGCACCGACGAGGGCGAAGTCGCCGGCCCGGCGGCTCACCTCGTCGAAGGCGGCGCCACCGCGCGGACCGAGGCCCGGCACCCGCACCGCGGTGAGCACCTCGTCCGGCTCGATCGTGGTGGTGAGGTACGACTCGAACAGGTCGGCCGCGGCGATCTCACGAGCGCCCGTCGGCCCCTGCACGGTGACCACGACGTCGAGCAGGAGCGCCACCGCGGGCCACTCGGCGGCCGGGTCGTTGTGGGCCAGCGAACCGCCGAGGGTGCCGCGGTTGCGCACCGCGGCGTGGGCCACGAACGGCGCCACCTCGGCCAGCAGCGGTGCCACCCGGGCGACCTCGGGGTCGCGCCCGAGCCGGGCGTGGGTCACCGTGGCACCCACCACCAGGTCGTCGCCCACCACCTCGACGCGGTCGAGCCCGTCGACGCGTCCGACGTCGACCAGCACCGAGGGCCGACCGAGCCGCAGGGCCATGAGCGGCAGGAGGCTCTGCCCGCCGGCGAGCACCTTGGCGTCGTCGCCGGCCTCGACGAGCGCGCCGACGACGCCCTCCACGGAATCGGGCGCGACGTAGGCGAACGGTGCGGGCTTCACCCCCGGGCCCCCTCCGGTCGAGTGCGGCGGATCCTCGGGCTAGCCGACGTTGAGCAGGTCGACGACGAAGACGAGGGTCTCGCCGCCCTTGATGACGCCGCCGGCGCCGCGGTCGCCGTAGCCCTTGTGGGGCGGAATGGTGATGCGCCGGCGGCCGCCGACCTTCATGCCGGCCACGCCCTCGTCCCAGCCCGAGATCACCTGGCCGGCGCCGAGGCGGAAGGCGAAGGTGTCGTTGCGGTCCCAGGAGGCGTCGAACTGCTTGCCGTCGCTCCAGGCGTGGCCCACGTAGTGGACGGTGACGACGGCGCCGGAGACGGCCTCGGGGCCGTCACCCACCTCGATGTCCTCGACCAGGAGGTCGGCGGGCGGCTCGCCATCGGGGATGGTCACGTCGGGCTTGGTGTCGGCCATCGGGCCAACCTAGCGCCGGTGCGGGGCCCTCAGACCGGTGCGACCTCGTCGCCCACGACCAGGGGGCCGCCGGACACCACCGTGGCGTACACGCCGAGGTGGTTGGCGTGGATCTGCTCGAGGGCGTCGTAGAGGCGGGCCTGGCGCTGGAGCCCGGGCTGGGCCCGCAGCGGCATGGCGCAGCGCACGGTGGGCATGTCGACGTGGGCGCGCACCGCACCGAGGCCGACCTCGGCGCCGCTCCAGCCGTCCTCGGCGAAGGGCTCGGCGCCGCCGCCCAGGTCGACGACGACGTTGGGGCGGAAGCGCCGCACGTCCCAGTCGAGGTCGGGCCGGGCGGAGGCCACCCCGTCGAGGGTGGCGGTGCTGACCAGGTGGAGGTGGGCGAGGTCGCGGAAGGACCCCCGCGGCGCCGGGATCTCGATGTACTCGGCGTCGTCGTGGGGTGGGTCGAAGGTCATCTCGTAGCCCACCTGCACGCCCGCGTCGACGTGACGGAGCTCGACGTCGAGGTCGAGCCAGCGGCCCAGGAGGTCGGACGCGGCGGGATCGGAGACCACCAGCTCGGTGCCGTCGGGCAGGGTGATCACCACGTCGCCGTCGACGGTCGCCGCGGCGGCGTCGAAGAGGCGGGCGTGGCGCTTGGCGCTCAGCAGCTTGCCGGTGGCCCGGTCGATGAGCGCCCAGTCACGGTCGCCCACCACGCCGCGGGCGTCGACCTCGAGGCGCTCGACCCGCTCACCCTGGAACGACTTCACGGGGAAGCGCCACAGCTGGGCGACGGTGGCCATGGTCAGGGCCGCCTCACCAGCAGGGTGCGCCAGTCGTCGTCGGCGACGGTGCCGGCCAGGCCGAGCCCCTCGGCCTCGAACGCGGCGAGCACGGGCCCGACCTGCTCCTCCAGCACGCCGCTGACCACGATCGTGCCGTCGTCGGCGACGGCTCGGACGAGCGCGGGGGCGAGCTGGGCCAGCGTGCCGGCGGCGATGTTGGCCACGACGAGGTCGTAGGCACCGGCCTCGAGCTGCTCGGCCGGGGTGTCGGAGGTGGTGACCACCCCGCGCACCCCGTTGCGGTCGGCGTTCTCGGCGGTGGCGCGGACGGCCTCGGGGTCGATGTCGACGGCGACGACCAGCGCCGCGCCCAGCCGGGCGGCGGCCACGGCCAGCACGCCGCTGCCCGAGCCGATGTCGGCCACGGCCGAGTCGGGCTCGACCAGGCGCTCGAGCTCGGCCAGGCACATCCGGGTGGTCGGGTGGGCGCCGCTGCCGAAGGCCCGACCGGGGTCGACCGACAGGACGAGGTCGTCGGGCCCGGTCCACCCCGGCGGCTCCTGCCAGCTCGGCACCACCACGAGGCGGCTGCCGGCACGCCACGGCCGGGCGAACTCGCGCCAGTGGTCGAGGCCGTCGTCGGCGACGGGCTCGACGACCACCAGGGCGCCCAGCGGTGGGGCGCTCAGCGCGGAGACGGCGCGGTCGACCAGCTCGGACGACACACCGGCACGCAGCTCGACGACGTCGACGTCACCGGTGGGGCGCTCCTCGACCCCGGCCACGCCGGCGTCCCACAGCAGCCCGGACACGAGGTCGACGTCATCGGCACCCACCCGGACCACGACCGTGGCCCAGGCTGCCGTCGCGGTGGTCACTCGTTCCCGTAGGCGGCCGAGAGGACCTCGCGGCAGGCCTCGCACACGGGGTAGCGGTTGGGGTCCCTCGTGGGGACGAACTTCTCGCCGCAGAGCGCCGTGATCTCCTCACCCAGGACGTAGCCGCGCATCTGGTCGTCCTTGCGGATGATGTGAGCGACCTTGCCGTCCTCCAGATCCGGGTCGGACGGACGGGTGTCGGGACGTTCGATGACCTCGGCGCTCACGGGGCGTCAGGGTACTGCCGCGCACAGGGGCCGTCGCAAGGCACCTCTCGGGCCCGGCTCCGGGCTCAGCCGCCGGTCGTCGACCAGTGCCAGGGCTCGCTCGGCAGGTTCGAGAAGCCGAAGCGGGCAGCGTTGGCGGCCAGCCACACGTAGGCCGGATCGCTGCGCGAGTTGATGAACTTCCCGTTCACCGAGAAGTCGATGGCCAGGCCCTGCTCGTGCATCGAGGCCCCCGGACGGGCGGTCGGGGGCGAGCAGCCGTCGGGCGGCATGTCCCAGATGGCGTAGTCGGAGGTGCCGCAGTTCTGGCGGCGCAGGGCGATCTGGGTGTTGATGTCGCGCCAGCCGTAGCCGCCCAGGAAGATCCCGTCGGACTTGGCCGCCGCGAGCAGGCTCTGGAGCTTGTCGGCGATGGCGGCGTTCACGGTGATCCCCCCCACGGTGGCGAGGGGCGGCCGGGCGGTCTTGGGGATGGGCCGGGTCGACGAGCCGCTGCTGCCGCTCGGGGTGTCGGTCGGCGACGGCGCGGGCACCTTCTTCACGGTGGCGGCGAGCGCGGCCTGCTCGGCGGCGATCTGGTTGCCGAGGTCGGCGTCGACCTGGGAGAGGTAGGCGGCGTCGGCGAGGCTGTCGTCGAGGCGGGACCGCACCTGGCTCGCGAAGGCCTCCTGCTGGGCCTTGGCGTCCTGCAGCGACGCCAGCGCCTGCTCGGCGGAGGCGGCGGCCGTCTCGGCCTGGGCCCGGGCGCTCTGGGCCCGGGCGCGCTCGTCGTCGAGGCGCTGGCGGGCGGCGCGGAGCTGGTCGAGGAGGTCGGCGTCGCTGCCCGAGTGCATCTGCAGCAGGGCGCGCTTGGTGGCGTCCTCCTGGGCGCTGTCGGCCTCGAGGCGCCGGGCCATGTCCTCGTCGGGCGGGTTGATGTAGGCGTCGACGGCGTAGGCGACGATCTTCGAGCGCAGCGCGTCGACCTGGCCCTGCGTCTCGGCGATCGAGGCCTCGGCCTGCTGGGCCTCGGCCGTGCTGACCTCGACCTGGTGGCGGGCGTCGTTCAGCGCCGCCTGCTGGCCGCGCACGTTCTCGTCGAGGGCGGTCAGGGCAGCGGCGACCGACGCCTGGTCGCCCTGGAGCGCGTCGACCTTGGCCGCGACCTGGGCCTGCTGGGCCCTGACC
>CAMFLJ010000169.1 GCA_945957335.1 uncultured Actinomycetes bacterium
CGATGTGACCCATCGTGCCCACGTTCGCATGGGGCTTGGTCCGCTCGAACTTCTCGCGCGCCATGGGGATCTCCTGGAAGCTTTCGGGGGATGGTGTGCCCGGGCGGGCGCCCGGGTTGTGTCGGTTGGTGTCGGCGGTCGGACTCGAACCGACGACCACTCGATTATGAGCCGAGTGCTCTAACCGACTGAGCTACGCCGACGTGCCACCTCACCGACCGGCCCGGGGGCCGGTTCGGGTCCGTGGAAGAGCCCCCTGACAGAATCGAACTGTCGACCTTTTCCTTACCATGGAAACGCTCTGCCGACTGAGCTAAGGGGGCGCGCCCGACCACAGGGGCCGGGCAACGGCTTGCCATCATGCCACGGCCGACGGGCGGATCCCAACTCGGCCCCCCACGGGCGCTCCCGACGGTGCCACGGCCCGTTTCGGGCGCCCGCGGTGGCCACCGGTACGGTGGGTGGCCGTGGAGCTGAGACTGGCCCGGGCCGACGACGCCGAGGCGACCCGGAACATCTACAACGCCGAGGTCACCGGCTCGACCGTCACCTTCGACCTGGTGCCGCGCTCCCTCGAGGAGCAGCTGGCCTGGATCGAGGAGCGGTCGGGGGCCATGGCCGTGGTCGTGGCCGAGGAGGCCGGCGAGGTCGTGGGCTTCGCCGCCCTGTCGCCGTACCGCTCGCGGCCCGCCTACTCGACCACCGTCGAGGACTCGGTCTACGTCCGGGGGGATCAGCGCGGCACCGGCGTGGGGCGCCTCCTGCTGGCCGAGATCGTCGAGGTGGCGGGCGCCCGCGGCTTCCACACGGTCATGGCCCGCATCGTCGGCGGGCACGACGCCTCCATCGGCCTGCACCGGTCGCTCGGGTTCGAGCTGGTCGGCGTCGAGAAGGAGGTCGGCCGCAAGTTCGGCCGCTGGCTCGACGTGGTGCTCATGCAGCGCATGCTCTGACCGATCTCTCCGCCATGACCGACCTCCCGACGCCGCCTCACACCGTGCACCGGCCCGGCCGCCCGCCGGGGAGGCCGAACTACGCCCTGCGCCGGGCCGTGGTGGCCACCATCGGCCTGGGCCTGATCGCGCTCGTGGCGCTCGGGGTGGGTGCCCTGCTCGGCGACGACGGTGGCGGTGACCAGGTCGCCACCGCGGCCACCAGCACCACCGAGGCGCCGACCACCACGACCACCGCACCGGTGATCACCGAGCCCCGGCACAACGACCTGGCCGACCCGCCGGTGTTCCCGCTGCGCCAGCCACCCCTGGCCACCGTGTCCGAGGCCGACCCGTTGGTGGTCTGGACCCTCGGCGACTCCACCGCCCAGGCCCTCGGCCAGCTCCTCGAGAACGACCTCGCGCCCGTCCCCGGCGTCGAGACCCGCACCGTGTACAAGAACTCCACCGGCCTGACCCGACAGGACTTCTACGACTGGCCGGCAGCCCTCCCCTCCTACCTCGCCCAGGGAGCCCCCGACGTGGTCGTGCTCTCGATGGGCGACAACGACGCCCAGGCGCTGAAGCCACTGGGGTCGGGCACGTTCGTCGACGTGGGCGAGCCCGGGTGGCTCGAGGAGTACCAGCGCCGCCTCACCGCCTTCGTGGGCCAGCTGACCGCCGCCGGCAGCCGGGTGTACCTCGTCGGCCAGCCGGTGATGCGCGACCCCACCTTCGCCGCCCGGATCGCGGTGGTCGACCAGGCCTACCGCAACGTGGCCGCCGCCGACCCCGACGTCACCTACATCTCGTCACGGGCACTGCTCGGCGACGACCGTGGCGCCTACACCGACACCCTCCCGGGCACCGGCGGGGCGGCCGTGACCGTGCGCAACAGCGACGGCATCCACCTCTCGCTCGAGGGTGCTCGCTGGCTCTCGCGGGTGGTCGGGCGCCGCGTCCTGGCCGACTACGGCGTCCAGGGCCCCTGAGCCCCGAGGCGGCCACCTGCCGATTCGGACGCGCCGATCGGCTCCGCTACAGTGACCGGCTCCTGGGTCGGTGCCCGAGTGGCCAAAGGGAACGGGCTGTAAACCCGTCGGTTCTGCCTACGATGGTTCGAATCCATCCCGGCCCACCACTTTCCGGCCCCCGCCCTGCGGGGCGGGGGCGTCGGATCTCCAGCGAGAGCTGCTCACGCAGCCGCCGGGGGGCTCCTCAGCCGAGGTCGGACAGGTCGAGCTCGCCCTCGGGGACCGGCCGGCCGAAGAGCCAGCCCTGCCCCAGGCGCCAGCCGAGCTCGCGCACCGCCGCGAACTGGGCCTCGGTCTCGACACCCTCGGCCACGCCGCGGAAGCCGAGCGCCTCGACCATGCCGCCCAGCGCGCGGGTGACGAGGTCGGCCTGGGGATCGACCCCCACCCGGCTGGTGAACGAGCGGTCGAGCTTGATGCCCCGGATCGGGGTGGCCAGCAACGCCGCGATGGCCGAGTAGCCGGTGCCGAAGTCGTCGAGCACCAGGTCGATCCCGAGCTCGGCCAGCTCCTGGAGCGCCCGGTAGCTCGATCCGGTGGCGTGGAGCACGGTCGACTCCGTGAGCTCGATGCCGAGCCGGGTCGGCTCGACGCCGTGGCGACCGAGGGCCGACGCCACCACCGACGGGAAGAAGCCCGGCCCGAGCTGCGACGGTGAGACGTTCACGAACACCTGGATGCCCGATTCGGCGTGACGCCCGAGGAACCCGCACGCCAGGTCGAGCACGTGCACACCGAGATCGCCGATCAGCCCGGCCTCCTCCGCCACCGGGATGAAGCGGGCCGGCATGATCAGGCCGTGGCGGGGGTGGCGCCACCGGGCCAGGGCCTCGTAGGCCACCGGCACCCGGGTGTCGAGGTCGACGATCGGTTGGTAGTGCAGCTCGATCTCGCCGTTCGCCATGGCCGGCCCGAGCTCGCTCTCGATGGTGAGCCGCTGCACCGCCCGGGCCCGGATGCGCCGCTCGAAGAGCGCCCACCCGCCCCGCCCCTGCCCCTTGGCCTCGAAGAGCGCGGTGGTGGCGTCGTGGAGGAGGTGGGCGGCGGGTGCGGGGTCGGGCTCGTCCTCGAGCGCGACCCCGATCGACACGGCAGGGCGCAGCTCGTGGCCGAGCACCTCGACCGGTGCGGACACCGCCTCGTTGATGCGCTCGATCAGCTCGACGGGTGCCACGCCGCGGTCGATGCCCTCGGCGACCACGAAGAACTCGTCGCCGTCGCCACGACCGACGCGGTCGGCCACCCCCACCGCCTCCACGATCCGGGCGCCGACCGTCGCGATGAGCGCATCGCCGGCGGCGTGCCCGAGCGAGTCGTTGACCCGCTTGAGGCCGTCGATGCCGCAGCAGAGCAGCGCCAGCGAGCGCCCGGCCCGACGGTTCCGGGCGACGGCCTGGCGGAGCCGGTCGGCCGTGAGCACCCTGTTGGCCAGCCCGGTCAGCGGGTCGAACAGCACGCCCTCGGCGAGCAGCTCGCGCGCCCGGCGCGCCTCGGTGATGTCCTCGACCTGCGAGACGAAGTGGAGCGGGCGCCCCTCCGGGTCGCGGACCACGGCCACCGCCAGGTGGCCCCACACCACCGAGCCGTCCGGCGTGAGGAACCGCTTCTCCATCTCGAAGCTGTCGATCCGACCGTCGAGCACCTGCTGGGAGAGCGCGAGGTCGCCTTCGAGGTCGTCGGGGTGGGTGACGGCTTGGAACGTCGACCCCACGAGCTGCTGGGGGGTGCGGCCCAGCATCTTCGCCAGCTCCGGGTTCACCTCGAGGTACGTGCCGTCGAGGCCCACGATGGCCATGCCGATCGGCGCGTGCTGGAGGGTCAGGCGGAAGCGCTGCTCGCTCTCGGAGAGCCGCTTCTCGGCCTCGATCCGGGCGGTGATGTCGACGAACGTCGAGATCACCCACGGGGCCTCGCCGTCGCCCACCGGGATGGGCACCGAGAAGAGCCCGAGCCACACCTGTGTCCCGTCGGGGCGATGGACTCCCATGACGGCGGTGGCGGGCTCGCCCGTGCGGGCGGTGATCGACGACGGGGCCTGCTCGGGGTCGAAGAGCTCGCCCTCGAGGTCGACCAGGCGCCAGCCGGTGCGCACGGGCTCGGACCCGAAGACGTCGTCGTCGATCGTGCCGAGGAGGTACTCCTCCGGCACGCCGAGCAGCTCGCACGCCGCAGGGGTGACCTCGACGATGCGGCCGGAGGCGTCATGGAGGACGACGCCCTCCTGCAGCCAGCGGACGACGCCGGTGAGGAACGGCTCGCCGCCGTGCCCCACGAGCGGCGCGCGCTCGCCTTCGGTGCCTTCCCGTCCCGTCATCCCGTCCCGATCCGTCGCCTGCGGCGACTTGCTTTGCCGCACAACAGAGTACGGGGACGTCCCGAAAAGCGAGGTGAAGAACCGGTCGGCACAGGGGTGCCTCCGGTCACGGCTGTTGTAGAAAGGAGGGCATGCCCAGCTTCGATGTCGTCTCCGAGGTCGACGCCCAGGAGGTCCGCAACGCGGTCGACCAGGCGTCGCGAGAGCTCTCCACCCGCTTCGACTTCAAGGGCACCAACTCCAGCATCGAGCTCAAGGAGCTCGAGATCGAGATGCACTCGAGCAGCGAGGACCGCCTCACCGCGCTCCGCCAGCTCCTCGAGGAGAAGCTCGTGAAGCGGAAGGTGTCGCTGAAGTCGCTCGAGTACCTCAAGGTCGAGGACGCCGCCGGCGGCACGGTCCGCCAGACCGCCAAGATCAACGCCGGCATCTCCTCGGAGAAGGCCAAGTCGGTCAACAAGGCGATCAAGGAGCTCGGCCTCAAGGGCATCCAGTCGCAGACCCAGGGCGATCAGGTGCGGGTCACGGGCAAGAAGCGCGACGACCTCCAGGCGGTGATCTCCGGCCTGAAGGAGGTCGACCTCGACATCCCGCTGCAGTTCATCAACTTCCGCGACTGAGCACGGCGCGCCTCGCCGCTCAGTCGTAGTAGCCGGAGTGGATGTAGACGCAGGGCACGCCCTCGGCGTGGAACATGTCGACGTTGCGGCGATCGTCCTCGAAGGCCAGGCGCAGGTCGAAGCCGTAGTGGCGGAACTCGCCGACCACGCGCTGCTTGTACGACCGTGACGAGCCGAAGTCGTCCCAGTCGCGCATGACGAGCAGGTCCCAGCGCAGCCCGTAGCGGCGCAGCCACGCCATCGTCTGGTCCCGGACCCGGGCCGGCCGGGCGGTGAGCAGCAGGACGCGGTGGTCGGGGTCGAGCACCTCGAGCAGGCGGGCGACCTCGGCGATGAGCTCGTCGTCGCCGCACGCCTGGAAGAAGGCCTCCCAGTCGCGGAAGGGCCGGTCGAGGTAGTGCTGGCGGCGCGACGCGTCGGAGAGCACGCCGTCCATGTCGAACACGACGGCGGGGCCGGGCTCCACCGGGCCGTCACGCCACTCCCAGTTGTCGGGGACCCAGACCGGCGTCACCGGCCGCTGCCCGGCCCTTCGGCCGCGCTGGAGCGGATGGCGTCGACCACGGTCGGGTCGGCGAGCGTGGTGGTGTCGCCGAGGTCGCGACCTTCGGCGACGTCGCGCAGCAGGCGGCGCATGATCTTGCCGCTCCGGGTCTTGGGCAGGTCGGGGACGATGATCACGCGCTTGGGCCGGGCGGTGGGGCCGATCTTGTGGGCGACGTGCTGGCGGATCTCCTCGACGAGCTCGTCGCTCGGTTCGGCGGTGTTGACCACGATCACGTAGCCGACGATGGCCTGGCCGGTGAGGTCGTCGGACGCGCCGACCACGGCGGCCTCGGCCACCGCGGGGTGGTCGACCAGCGCGCTCTCGACCTCGGTGGTGGAGATGCGATGGCCGGAGACGTTCATGACGTCGTCGACCCGGCCGAGCAGCCAGAGGTAGCCGTCGTCGTCGATCTTGGCGCCGTCGCCGGCGAAGTAGCGGCCCGGGTAGGTCGACCAGTACGTGTCGAAGTATCGCTGCGGGTCACCCCAGATGCCGCGCAGCATCGACGGCCACGGGAGGGTGAGGGTGAGGTAGCCACCGCCGCGCTCGATGGGCTGGCCGTGGTCGTCGACGAGCTCGACGCCGATGCCGGGCAACGGGAAGGTGGCCGAGCCGGGCTTGAGCGCGGTGACACCGGGGAGCGGCGTGATCATGTGGCCGCCGGTCTCGGTCTGCCACCACGTGTCGACGATCGGGCAGCGACCCCCACCGATGTGGGTGTGGTACCAGATCCACGCCTCGGGGTTGATCGGCTCACCTACGGTGCCGAGGAGGCGCAGCGACGAGAGGTCGTGCTTCTCGGGCTCCTCCGCCCCCCACTTCATGAACATCCGGATGGCGGTGGGCGCGGTGTAGAGCTGGGTGACGCCGTAGCGCTCGACGATGTCCCAGAGGCGGTCCTTGCCCGGCGTGTCCGGGGTGCCCTCGTAGAGCACGGACGTGGCGCCGTTGGCCAGGGGCCCGTAGACGATGTAGCTGTGGCCGGTGATCCAGCCGACGTCGGCCGAGCACCAGTAGACGTCGGTCTCGGGCTTCAGGTCGAAGACGTACTTGTGGGTGAAGGCCACCTGCGTGAGGTAGCCGCCCGTCGTGTGCATGATGCCCTTGGGCTTGGCCGTGGTGCCCGAGGTGTAGAGCAGGAAGAGCAGGTCCTCGCTGTCCATCGGCTCGGGCGGGCACTCCGGCGAGGCCGAGCCCACGAGCTCGTGGTACCAGTGGTCGCGGCCCTCGACCATGGTGACCTCGGTGTCGGTGCGACGCACGACCACCACGCCGGTGACGCTCGGGCACGAGGCCAGGGCCTCGTCGACGTTGGGCTTCAGCGGTGAGGGCGCCCCGCGGCGGAAGCCACCGTCGGCGGTGATCACCAGCTTGCACTCGCCGTCGTTGACGCGATCGACGATGGAGTCCGGGGAGAAGCCGCCGAAGATCACCGAGTGGGCCGCGCCGATGCGGGTGCAGGCGAGCAGCGCCACGGGCAGCTCGGGGATCATCGGCATGTAGATGGCGACGCGGTCGCCCTTCTCGACGCCGAGGTCCTTGAGCACGTTGGCGAAGCGGCTGACCTCGTCGAGGAGGTCGGCGTAGGTGATCGTGCGGGTGTCGCCGGGCTCGCCCTCCCAGTGGAAGGCGACCTTGGTGCCCTTGCCCGCGGCCACGTGGCGGTCGAGGCAGTTCTCCGACACGTTGAGCGTGCCGCCCACGAACCACCTGGCGTCGGGCAGCTCCCACTCGAGGGTGGTGTGGAAGTCGGACGACCAGGTGATCAGCTCACGCGCCTGGCGGGCCCAGAAGGCCTCGTGGTCGGCGTCGGCCTCGCGGTAGAGCGAGTTGTCGGACGCCAGCGCCGCCGCCTGGAAGGCGGGAGGGGGCGGGAAGAGCCGGTCCTCGTTGGCGAGGTCGGAGATGGTGGGCTGCGACATGGGGACCTCCTGGTGGGCCGGAGCGCCGGGGCGCAGGTTAGTGCCGCCCGTCACTGCCTCAGTCCGGGTCGGGGCCGACGTCCCACTCCATGGCGACGAAGGCGCCGAGGCCGTCGGGGTCGAGCAGGGCCTCGGCCTCGCGGACGCGGCTCCGGGCCCGGAGGGCGACGAGGTCGGGGGCGTGGGCCCTCTCGGCCCAGAGGCGGCGGCCCTCGTCGACGAGGTCGTCGATGCCGAGCGCGGTGAGCCACTCCGCCTGGGTGCGCACCCGCGTGGCCGGGTGATCGAGCTGGAGCTGGTCGACGGCGACGTCGGCGGTGATGTCCTGGCGTCCGACGTCGTCGAGGGGGTGGCCACCCCGGTCGTTGTCGCGGAAGGTCCGCAGCCAGCCCAGCTCCGGGCGGTGGGCCAGCTCGGCGGTGGGCGCCCCGTAGTCGACGACCACCAGCCGGCCCCTCTCGAGGCGGCCGAGCGCGTCGGAGAGCCAGCCCCGGGCCGCCTGCTGCCACGGCACCCAGGCGCCGGGCGGCACGTCGAGCTCGACGAGGTGCTCGGCCACGCCGTCCGCCGCCGGGGCGACCACGAGCTCGGGGCCGTCGGCCCCGGCCACGACGAGCATCTGCTCCGCTCCCCCGTCGGTGCGCCGCACGATGTCGAAGGCGAGGTTGTCGAGCAGCTCGTTGGCCACCAC
>CAMFLJ010000170.1 GCA_945957335.1 uncultured Actinomycetes bacterium
GACCGTGTCGGTCAGCGCCCACCGCGGCCGGGGCCGCCGGTGGAGGTCGAGGCGCCGCCAGGCGCCGCGGTGGTGGAGGTGGTCGAGCCGCCGCGCGCCACCTCGCTGACGTGGCGCCCGTGGTTGCCGGCCGCGTCGTCCTGGCTGTGGTCGTGGGCGGCCTCGCTCACGTCCTTGCCGTGGTTCTCGGGATGGGCGCCGTCGTCGCCCTCGACCTCGCCGGCCTCGGCCCCGGTCGTGGTGGTGTCGCCGACCGTCGTGTCGGTCGTCTCGGTGGTGTCGGTGGTCTCGGTCGTGCTGACGTCGACCGTGGTGTCGGTGGTGTCCGACGAGACGGCGGTGGTGGTGGTCGATCCGATCGTGGTGTCGGTGACCGACGGGTCGCCGGGCTGGGCCGACGCCACGGCAATGCCGCCGAGCAGCAGCGCGCCGGCCGCGGCAGCGGCGGCGATGGCGGCCCTGCGGCCGGTGTGTGAGGCGGGTTGGTCTGACATTCGGAGGTCTCCCCTCGGAGGTGCACGGTGGTGCCGGCCCCGCCGTCGACGCCGGGCACCTCAGACAGGATCGGCCCATCACCGCCGTGACCTTGAGTGAGATCTTGGCCCAACAGGCCTCACGCAGAGTGACCACGGGGTCGGACGGCTCGCCGGCCGAACCGGCCGACCCCGACCGCGCCGGTGCGTTCCGCGCCCTCCACCCCCATCGGGTGAACCGGCGGTGCCCGCCGTTGGCTACGGTCCGGACGTGACGATCTTCCTCGTGCGCCACGCCCATGCCGGCAAGCGGTCGGAGTGGGAGGGCGACGACACCGTCCGCCCGCTGTCGGAGCGAGGCGAGGCCCAGACCGCCGCCATCACCGTCCTGCTGGCCGACCGCAAGGTCGCCAAGGTGGTGTCGAGCCCCTACGTGCGGTGCCTGCAGACCGTCGAGCCGATCGCGGCCAAGGCCGGGGTCGAGGTGGTGCCCGACGAGCGCCTGGCCGAGGGCGCCGATGCCGACGCCGCCCTCGAGCTGCTGCTCTCGCTCGACCGGCACCACGGCGTGGCGTGCAGCCACGGCGACCTCATCCCCCTCCTCCTGAAGCGGCTGGTGGCGATGGGCATGGCGATCGACGGGCCCCTGCTCGACCAGAAGGGCTCGGTGTGGACGATCCACACCCGCGACGGGAAGCCGACGAAGGGCCGCTACACGCCCCCGGGCGCCTGAGCGGCGAGCCGGGGCGACGGGGGATGACCACGGCGGACGAGGTTGCCGAGCCGACGGTGGCAGCCGACGGCCGGGCCCCGCTCCCGGCCCGGGTGCTGCGCGCGGTCGGCCGCAACCCCGCACGGGTCACGTTCGTGGTGGTGGTCGTCGTCGGGCTCGCCTACGCGCTGCTCACCCCGCCCCTGACCGGCACCGACGAGCGCGACCACTTCACCCGGGCCTACGCCCTCTCGAGCGGCCAGCTGCTCGTCGACCAGCAGGGCGAGCAGTTCGGCTTCCGGCTGCCGACCACCTACACCGAGCGGCTCGACCGCATCCGGGGCAGCTACTTCCTGCCCGACCGCACCGCGTTCCTCGACCACCTCGGCGACCCGGCGCCCGACGGGCCCGACACGTTCGTCGAGGGCGGGCTCACCGCGGCCTACGCCCCCGTGCCCTACCTGCCCTACGTGGTGCCGGCCGCGATCGGTCGGTGGTTCGGGCTCTCGCTCGAGCTCACGCTCTACCTGTGCCGGGTGGCCGGCGTGCTCGCCTACGCCGCGCTGCTCAGCCTGGCCGTGCGACGCATGCCCACGCACCGGTGGGTGATCGCCATCGGGGGGATGCTGCCCGTCGCCGTGTTCCAGGCCTCGGTCGTGTCGGCCGACGGGATGGTCACCGCCCTCACCCTGCTCGTCGCCGCCCTGGCCCTGCGGCTGTCGGTCGACGACGAGCTGTCGTTCGACAGGGGCGGCGGCGGGCGGCGGGTGCTCGTCGAGGCCGGCATCGCGGCGATGGCCCTGGCCTGGACCAAGCCGCCCTACATGGCGATGGTCCTCCTGCTCGTCATCCCAGCCATCCGCCACCGGCGGCGGCTCGCCGTCCCCCTCGGGGCGGTCATCGTCGCCGCGTTCCTGCTCACCGCGGTGTGGGGCAGCTACCAGAGCGCCAACGCCCGGCCGCTGAACGACCCCGGCCTGGTGCAGCCGGGCGCCGACACCTACGCCTTCCACGGCGTCGACCCCGGCGCGCAGGCGGACCACCTGAAGGCTCACCCCTTCGACTTCGTCGGGGTGCTGCGCGAGACCTTCGCCCACATGGGATGGCAGCTGCCCCGCGACCTGTTCGGCTCGCTGTCGCTCTACCAGGCGTCGCTCGGCGTGGTGCTCGGCGCGGTCGCCCTCCTCGCCCTCTCGTGCGTGGCTCGCGACGGCCGACGGGAGCTGCGCCTCCCGGTGCCCGAGCGGGTCGTGCTCGGCGGGCTCGCCGTCGTGTCGGCCGTGGGCGTGCTCGGGATCATGTACCTGCGGGTCAACGAGGTCGGCGCGCCCCGCATCGACGGCTGGTACCCCCGCTACTTCGTGCCGCTCCTGCCCCTGCTGCTCGTGGCCGTGCTGCCCTCCGGCTGGCCGAAGGGCGTGCTCCGATCACCCGCTCTCGGCGGGATCCTCGCCGGCCTGCTGGTGGTGCTGCAGGTCGTGGCCGTGGCCGGGCTGATCGACTACCACTTCGGCTCGCCCGACGGGCTGGTGGGGGGCGGCGACACCGCGTC
This sequence comes from uncultured Actinomycetes bacterium, assembly GCA_945957335.1. Classification (GTDB taxonomy): domain Bacteria; phylum Actinomycetota; class Acidimicrobiia; order Acidimicrobiales; family Acidimicrobilacustridaceae; genus CAMFLJ01. Next base: position 2,738 of record CAMFLJ010000170.1, read on the forward strand.
CACTGCGACCACCGTGACCACCGTGACCACGACCGCCGACCCGGGGTCGGGGCCCTAGAGGGTGCCGGCGACCACCATGGCGTTCCAGATGGCGAAGGCGCTGCGGTTGAGGAACTCGTCGACGTTGTGCCCGCCGTCGGGCGGGACGTCGTACCAGGCCCGCAGCGTGCCGGCGGCGGCCGACCACCGGTCGACGAGCGGCTGGCCCTGGGTGGCGGGCGCCACGAGCAGGTCGAGGGCCCCGACGCCGATGTAGGCGGGCGGGAGGGGGATCCCGAGGAAGGCGTGGAGCAGGGCCCACGTCGACGGCGACCAGAACAGCTCCTGGTCGGTCGTGCAGGTGGGCAGCCCTGGGGTGGGCGGCACCGTCGTGGGCGGATCGGTCGTGGGCGGCACCGTCGTCGGCGGATCCGTCGTGGGAACGGTCGTCGGAGGCTCGGTCGGCACGGTCGTCGGCGGCACGGTCGTCGGCGGCACGGTCGTCCCCTCGGGGTCGGGGTCGCAGCCGAGCAGCTCGGTCTCGGTGGAGAGCCCCAGGCCTCCCGCCTGCCACAACGTGGTCAGGTCCGACGGCGCCGAGAGGGCGATGACCCCGCCGACGGTGGGCGACTGCGCCGCCAGCTCGGGCGGCAGCTGCGGGTCGACCGCCAGCCCGGGCGCGGCGCCGAGCATCGCGGCGATCCACCCGCCGGCCGAGCCACCGGCGGCCACGAGCGGGGTGGTGTCGAGCCCCAGGTCCGCGGCGTTGGCCTTGACGAACCGGATCGCCCGATCGGCGTCGGCCATGATCTCGGGGGCCCTGACCGTGCCCGCGCCCCCGGCCACGAGCGCGGTGGTGGCGGTGCCGGCCAGGCGGTGGTCGACCGACACCACGGCGAAGCCGCGGCTCGTCTCGTCGAGCACGAACCGGCTCACCGACGCCTTGTCGCCGCCGACCCAGCCGCCCGAGTGGAAGTACACGACCGTGCCGACGGCCGGGCCGGCGGGGAGCCAGACGTCGAGGCGCTGGAGCTCGTCGGGGCCGTAAGCCACGTCGGTGCGGTCGGGCGCCGCCGGCAACGGCGCATCGGGGGCGAGGCGGTCGACGGCGGCCAGGTTCACCTGGTTGATCTGGCAGCCCGAGGCGACCAGCACCCCGGCCGAGACCACCGCGATCGCGAGCGCGACCGCCCGGCGACGTGGCCGTCCGGCTCGCGCCCGCCGGTCGGGTCCGAGGTGTGGCCAGGAGCCCATCCGAGGCTCTCCTCTCCTGCACTGCGTCGCCCACGTCCGCCGTGGGCGGCCCCTCCGCCGGGGCCACCCACCGGCATAGCCCACCCGCGACGTCCCGGTCAGGGCACGACGCGCGATCCCCCGGGGTCATCCGCCACAGCCGGCGACCCCCACCCGGGGGGCCGGCCCGGCCGGTCGTCAGAGACGGGTCAGCCCGGCCTCAGGCCTGCGTCAGACCTGGATCAGGGCGCCGTCGTGGTCGTCGAGCCGCTCAGGCCCGCCGCCACCTCGGTGCGGACCGACTCGACCATCGACTGCATGAACGTCGGGATCTTGGCGGTGTCGACCGCGCTCAGGTCCGACTGGGCACCGGCGAAGTCGCCTGCGTTGCGGCGCAGGATGGCGCGGAACACCCGGGCGTCGGGATAGGCGGGGTCGGTCTGGATCGCCTGGTCGAGCCACCCGACGGCCTGCTGGTCGAGCTGAGCCCCGGCCGACGACTCGCTGTTCACCGCGATGGTGTGCAGGACCCACCCGCGGTAGGTCATGGCCTCGACGTTCGTCGGCGAGATGTCGAGCGCCTTGCCGTAGGTCTTGATCGCCTGCTCGAAGTTGTCGAGCGCGGCCTTCGTGTCGCCGTCCTGCAACGCCTGCTGGGCCTGCCCGGTGAACTGCTGCGCCTGCAGCACGAGGTTGGCGCTGTCCTGGCGAGCGTCACCGCTGAGGCCCTGCCCCGGGGCGCGGGTGCCGGCGTCGCGGAACACGAACCAGCCCACCCCGAGGGCGAGCACGGCGACGATGCCGAGGATGCCGGCGGTGCGGCCCCACGAGCGGCTGCCGGCGGTGGAGGCCGCGAGCTCGCGCCGGTCGTCGATGGCCCGCAGCACCGCCGCGGCCCGAGCGGTGTAGTCGTCCTTGAGCTCGGCGTAGTCGGTGTCGTCGACGTCGCCGGCGGCGTGCTCGCGCTCGAGGTCGTCGAGCGAGCGGAGCAGGAAGTCGCGCTCCTCCTCGAGGGCGACCAGCGCGTCGGGGTCGAGGGCCCGGCGGTTGGAGCCACCCGTGGTCCGGCCCGACCCGCCCGACGCCTTCGAGCCCCCCTTCGACGGGGCGCCCTTCGTGGGCGGACGGCCGGAGCCGCCGGAGGTCCCTGCGCCGCGCGCCGCCTTGCGGCGGGCGGTGCCCCCGCCGCCGCCCTGCTCGGCCGCGCTCACCGCGACGTGCCCTCGCCGTGCGGGTCGTCGGGCTCCACGCCGGGCTGGTCGTGCTCGCGGGCGAGCGCCTCGGCGACGAGCGCCTTGTCGGCGTCGGAGGCGTGGGCGGTCGGCGCGGTGCTCCAGCGCCGGAACACGATCACCAGGAACCCGACCGCCATCGCCAGCGCCACCACGGGCAGCACCCAGACCAGCGCGTTGACGCCGCTGGCCGAGGGGGTGAGCAGGATCTCCTGGCCGTAGCTGCCGGCGTAGTAGGCGCGGATCTCGTCGTCGCTCTGGCCCTCCTGGATCCGCTGCGCGATGTCGGCGCGGATCTCCTGCGAGGCGGGGGCGTTCGACTCGGCCACGGACTCGCCCGAGCAGGTCGGGCACTTGATCGTGCGGGAGATGTTCGACACGCGGTCCTGCGCGGTGGGGGCCGAGCGGGTGCCGAACGCGGCGATCGAGAGGCAGGTGACCACCACCAGGGCGAGCAGCACCCAGGGCAGCCAACGCCGCACCGGCGAACCGGAGGCGAGGGGGGACGCGGCGGCCTGCTGGTCGGGGGTGGCCACGTCAGGCGCCCGCGCCGGTGGTGGCCTCGATGCCGCCGAGCTGGTCGATGATGCCCTGCGCCTTGTCCACGGTGAAGCCGTCGGCGATGCGGGCCACGATCAGGCCGCTGGGGGCCACGACGTAGGTCTCCGGCACGCCCGTGATGCCGTAGTCGAGCGCGATGCGGCCGGTGTCGCTGGGGATCACGGGCCAGTTGCCACCCTGGGCCGCGAAGAACTGGCGGATGGCCTGGGCCTGGTCGTCGAAGGCCACGCTCACGACCTTCACCGGCTGGCCGCTGGTCTGCTGGGCGAACTTCACGAGCTCCGGGTGCTCGACCTTGCAGGGCACGCACCACGTGGCGAAGAAGTTGACGAACACCCACTCGCCGCGGTGCTGGGAGAGGGTGAAGGTGTCGCCGTCGATGGTCTGGCCGCTGAACTCGGGGGCGGCCTGACCGACCTTCTTGGACGAGGCGGACTGGAACGTGCCGCGGGTGGCGAGCAGCACGATCAGGGCCACCAGCACCACGCCGACGACGATGGCGGCGTTGCGGGCGGTGTGGCCACCACGGGTGGGGGCGGGCGCGACGTCGTCGGTGACGCTCATGCCGGCACCTCCTCGGGGTCACGGGTGTCGGGGCCCGGCGGCAGGTCGTCGGGGGGCGGCGAGCCCTTGCGGGCGCCGGGCAGGGGGGCCGACACGGGATCGATGGGGTTGCGCCGGCGACCCGGGAACACGGCCAGGAGCGTGCCGAGGGCCATGATGGCCCCACCGATCCAGAGCCAGATCACCAGCGGTTGGATGGTGACACGCACCGTGATCGAGGTGACGTCGCCATCCGGCACCTTGATGAGCGAGAGCGCCACGTCGTCGGTGAGCGTGGAGCGCACCGACGGGGTGCCGATGGTCTGCGACCCGTTGATGAACTGGTTCAGCGAGGGGCCCCACGGGCCGGTGCCGTCGATGCGGATGAGGGCCTGGTTGACGACCTTGTTGCCCTCCTGCTTCACGACCTGGCCCTCGTAGGTGAGGGTGTGGCCGGAGAAGGTGGCGCTCTGCCCGGGCTCGAGGGTGAACTCGGCCTGGCGCACGAAGCTGCCGCTGGCGGCCACCGCCACGGCGATGATCACCACGCCGATGTGCACGACCATGCCGCCGTTGGCCCGGCCCACGAGGCCGCGCCAGCCCTGGCGACGGGTGGCCAGCACGATCTGGCGACCGGCCGAGCCGGCGGCGAACCCGCCGAGCCCGAAGGCCACGACCGGCGCGATGCCGCGGGCGCCGAGCGCGATGCCGAGCACCATCGTGGCGGCGCCGATCCACGCCGGCCAGATGAGGCGGTGGCGCAGGAGCTCGCCGCTGGCCTTGCGCCACGGCAGCACCGGGGCGATGGCCATCAGGAACAGCAGCGTGAGGCTGAGCGGGATGGTCATGCGGTTGAAGTAGGGCGTGCCCACCGAGACGCGGTCGCTGTTCAGCGCCTCGATGACCAGCGGGAAGATCGTGCCCACCAGGACCACGAACGCGAACGCGGCGAAGATCACGTTGTTGGCCAGGAACGCGCCCTCGCGGGAGATGGGCGAGTCGATGCGGCCGGGGGCGCGCAGGCGGTCGCCGCGCCAGCCGATGAGGCCGATCGTGACGAGCACGATGGCCGAGAAGAAGAACAGCAGCGCCGGACCGATGGACGACTCGGTGAAGGCGTGCACCGACTCGAGCACCCCGGAGCGGGTGATGAACGTGCCGAGGATCGTGAGCGCGAACGTGGCGCACAGCAGCGAGATGTTCCAGACGCGGAGCATGCCGCGGCGCTCCTGCACCATCACCGAGTGGATGTAGGCGGTGCCGGTGAGCCACGGCATGAACGACGCGTTCTCGACCGGGTCCCACGCCCAGTAGCCACCCCAGCCGAGCACCTCGTAGCTCCACCAGGCACCGAGGACGATGCCGACGGTGAGGAAGCCCCAGGCGATGAGGGTCCAGCGGCGGGTGGCGAGCAGCCAGCCCTCGCCCACCCGGCCGGTGGCCAGGGCGGCGATGGCGAAGGCGAACGGCACGGTGAACCCGACGTAGCCGAGGTAGAGCATCGGCGGGTGGAACGCCATCAGCGGGTGGTTCTGCAGCAGCGGGTTGGGGCCGGGGCCGTCGTAGCCGGGTGCAGGGGTGACGCTCTTGAACGGGTTGGCCGGGCCGGCCAGCAGGTAGAAGAAGAACGCCGCCACCACGAGCATGGTGAGCACCGCCCACCCGACGAGCGGGTCGTCGAGGCGCTTGCGGAACTTGATCACGACGGCCACGAGGTAGCC
>CAMFLJ010000171.1 GCA_945957335.1 uncultured Actinomycetes bacterium
GGACAGGGGTGTTCCGGGGATTGAGCACGAGCGTTGCGCCATCGGGGGAGTTCCAGGAGGGCCGGGGGCCGGTGCTCGGGCGCGTGCGTGCGCTCGACGGGCTCCGGGGGGTCGCGCTCCTGCTCGTCGTCGTCTACCACTTCGCCCCTGACGTCCTGCCCGCCGGCTTCCTCGGCGTCGACGTCTTCTTCGTCCTCTCCGGCTTCCTGATCACGTCTCTCGCGCTCGGTGAGCACGGGAGGAGCGGCGCGATGTCTGGCTCTGCGTTCTACGCCCGCCGAGCCCGGCGGCTCCTGCCGGCCGCGGTGGTGGCGGTGGTCGGGGTGGTGGCGATCGCCGCGGTGGTCGAGCCGCCCTCGGCCCGGGGCCAGGTCAGGGCGGACGGCATCGCCTCGTTGCTCTACGTCTCGAACTGGTGGCAGCTCGCCAGAGGAGGCAGCTACCAGGCGGCGTTCGGCCAGGAGTCGCCGCTCAGCCACTTCTGGTCGCTCGCGGTGGAGGAGCAGTTCTACGTCTTCTTCCCGGTCGTCCTGCTCGCCCTGATCGTGCTCGTCCGGCGCCGGGGCGGGTCGACCCGGGTCCTGGCCCTCTGCGCGCTTGGCATGGCTGCGGTGGGCGCGCTCGCCTCGGCGGCGTGGATGCACGTGCGCTACGACCCCACCGTCGACCCATCGGGGGTCTACCTCGCGACCGGGACCCGCGTGCAGGCCCTGCTCGTGGGGGTCGTGGGGGCGTGCCTCTGGTGGCTCGGCGCCGAGCGCCTGGCCCGCCGTGCACCCGGCCGGGTCGTCGCCGTCGTCGCCCTCGGCTCGGCGGTGTTCGTGGGCGGAACGGTGGTCGAGAGCGACTTCCGTTCGCCCTGGCTCTACCGGTTCGGCTTCCTCTTGGTGGCCGTGGCGACGGTGGTGCTTGTGTTGTCGATCTGCACCCGCCGCTCGTTGCTCACGAAGGCGCTCGAGACGAGGGTGCTCGTCGTCGCCGGCCTGCTGTCCTACAGCGTCTACCTCTGGCACTGGCCGGTGCGCGTGTTCCTCACCACGGCCAACACCTCGCTACGGGGGTGGGCGCTGTTCGCGGTCCGGTGCGCGGTGACGTTCGGGGCCGGCCTGCTCTCGTACCACCTCGTCGAGCGGCCGTTCCGACAGGCCACCCACCGGCCGAGGATCGCGCTGTCGGTCGTCGCGGGTGTGTCGGTGGCGGTGGTGGCGGTGTGGTTCGTGGCGCGGCCCGTGCCCGTGCACGCCTCGCAGTACACGACCGCGGAGGCACCGATCGTCGACGCGCCGACACCTCAGGCGCCGACCGGCCCGCTGAAGGTGCTCTGGCTCGGCGACTCGGTGGCCTGGTCGATCGGAGGCGGCACCCTCGACAGCCAGAACTTCCTCGGGTACGACTCGCCCTTCGACCCGAGCCGGATGGTGATCTGGAACAAGGCCGACCACTCCTGCCCGTTGGTCGACGCCCCCTCCCGGTCGTTCGGCATCGAGCGCCGCAAGACCGGTTGGTGCGTCGAGAAGGACACCTACTGGCCGCAGTTCGAGGCGCAGTTCCAGCCCGACGTGGTCCTGTGGTCCGGGGCGCTGTTCGACACCACCGACTACTACGTCGACGGGCGGTGGCTCACCTTCGGCACCCCGGAATGGGACGCGGTCTACCAGAGCTGGCTCGAGAAGGTCCACCCGCTCGCCACCGGCAGCGGCGCCACGTTCGTGATCCTCGGCCAGCCCGACCCGCTCCCGAACACGACGCAGACCAGCCAGGAGTCGCTGCTGCCCGAGAACGCGTGGCGGTTCTCCCACGTGCGCGAGCTCCAACGGCGCTTCGCCGACGCGAACCCGACCGACGTCCGCTACGTCGACCTCCAGCCGATCGTCTGCCCCCTCGACGACTGCCTCTCCCGACGGGCCGACGGCACCGGCGCCCGGCCCGACGGCCTCCACTTCAACGACGTGTCGGCGGCCACGATCGCGGAGCCGATCGAGGATGCAATGGACCGCGCCCTGGGCCGCTGAGCGAGCCGGTCCGTCTCGCCGGTCGGGTCAGCCCGCCGGGCCGGTCAGACCGGCGCGGGCCACGCTCGCGGGAAGTGCCCGTCGTCGAGCGGTGCCCCGGGGGCGACGACCTCGTGGTGGGGCTTGCCCGGCGCGCCCGGCACCGGGGCGAACACCGTGCCCGTTCCCGCGTAGCGGACGCTGATGGCCCGCCGCCGGCGGGTGGCGCTGGCGTTGGCGTGGGCGCCGTGGATCGTGCGGGCGTGGTGCACCACGACGTCGCCGGGCTCGGTGTCGAAGCTCACGATGCGGGCCTCGCCGCGCACCTCGACCCTGTCGTAGTCGGGCACCTCCTCGCCCTCGGTGCCGGGGATCGACATCGTCGTGACGAACAGGTTGGGCCGGTAGCGGGTGCGGTCGAGGTGCGAGCCGAGCACGTAGCGCACCGCCCCGCTCTCGGCGGTCACCGGGTCGAGCGGCACCCATGTGGTGCACACCGAGTCGCCGTCGAGGTGGAAGTACGCCATGTCCTGGTGGAAGGCGGTGCGCTCCTCGGTGCCGGGCTCCTTCACCAGCACGCTGTCCTCGTAGAGCCACACGTCGTCGACGCCGAGCAGGGCCGACACGATGGCGCCGAGGGGTGAGCTCACCGCGAACTCGAGGAACTCGTCCTGCAGGCGCCAGTGGTCGGTGCCGGCCACGAACCTGCCCCGGGGACCGTCGCCGTCCTGCACGGAGGTGTCGACCGTGCGCTCGGCGCCGGCGGCGGCGAGGTGGTCACCCATCTCCGACAGGTCGGCGGCGGCGTCGCCGGAGATGGCCTCCTCCACCGGCGCGGCCATCCGCTCGAGCCAGTCGGCCGGCATCACGCCCCGGAGGCACACGACCCCGTCGGTGCGGAACGCCTCGATCTCCGCGTCGGTCACCGGCCGCAGCGGTGGTGTCGCCCCCATGGCCCCGCAGTCTGCCCCGTCCCTCGACCGGCCGTCTGGTGATGCGACCGCTCGACCCCTCTGGTGCAGCACGTCGCCCCTGGGCTCACGAACCGAACCAGAGGGACGGCGGGGGCGCTACCAGGCGACGGTGCCGGCCTCGTTGAGCGCGGTGATCTCCTCGGTGGCGAAGCCGGCCTCGCCGAGCACGGCGGCGGTGTCGACCCCGGGGTAGGCGTAGGTGGGGCGAACCTCACCCGGCGTGCGGCTCATGAGCGGCGCCGGTCGGAGCTGCTTGATCGATCCGGGCACGTCGACGAACGAGCCGCGGGCCACGTTCTGCGGGTGCTCGGTGGCCTCGGCGAACGACAGCACCGGGGCGAAGCACACGTCGGTGCCGCCGAGCAGCTCGGTCCACTCGTCACGCGTCTTCGTGCGCACGACCTCGGCGATGCGCTCCTTCAGCTCGGGCCAGCGGCTCTCGTCGTACTGGGCCGGCAGCTCGGCCGGGTCGAGCCCGAGCTTCTCGAGCAGCTGGGCGTAGAACTTCGGCTCGATCGGGGCGAGGGTGATGTAGCGCCCGTCGGAGGTCTCGTAGGTGTTGTAGAAGGGCGAGCCGCCGTCGAACAGGTTCGAGCCGAGCGGGCCGTCGTGCACGCCCATCTGGGTCATCGAGTAGAAGACCGAGTAGAGCGACATCACGCCCTCGGTCATCGACACGTCGACGACCTGGCCCTCGCCCGATCGCTGGGCCTCGAACAGGGCGCACGCCACGCCGAAGGCCATGTGCATGCCGCCCCCGCCGAAGTCGCCGAGCACCTGCAGCAGGGGCGGGGGCTTCTGGCCGGGCACGCCGATCGAGCCGACCGCGCCGGTGATGGCCTCGTAGTTGAGCGAGTGTCCGGCCCACGGCGCGAGGGGGCCGTCCTGGCCCCAGCCGGTGAGTCGGCCGTAGACGATGCGGGGGTTGCGGGCGAGCAGCACGTCGGGGCCGATGCCGAGGCGCTCGGTGACACCGGGGCGGAAGGCCTCGACGAAGGCGTCGGCCTTCTCGGCCAGGCGCAGCAGCACCTCGACGCCCTCGGGCGACTTGAGGTCGATGGCGATCGAGCGGCGGCCGCGGTCGAACTCGCTGTCGCGGTGGGTGGGCTTGTCGTCGGGCACCTCGTGGGTGGGGTGCACCCGGATCACGTCGGCGCCCATGTCGGCCAGCTTCAACGTGGCGAACGGGAGCGCTCCCAGCCCGGCCAGCTCGATGATCGTCACACCCTGCAGCGGTCCCATCCGCCCCCCTTTCGACGCGGCGGCGACCCTACCCGTGCGATCCCGGGGGCGCGTTCTCGCAGGTCACGAGGCCGGGCGGCGGCTCCCGGCCCGAGGGTGCTTGCGTCGGGTGGGCCGGGGGGCAAGCATCGCCCCCGTGGAGCTCACCGAACGCGACAAGGCGATCATCGACTTCGAGCGGGCGTGGTGGCACGAGACCGGGCCCAAGGAGGCCCTCGTGCAGGAGCGCTTCGAGCTGTCGCTCAACCGGTACTACGACATCCTCGGCGAGCTGCTCGAGAGCCCCGAGGCCTACGAGTACGACCCGCTCGGTGTCCGGCGCCTGCGCCGCATGCGCGACCGCCGCCGCAAGGCCCGCCACGACGTGATCCACCAGCAGGCCAGCGAGCCGCCGGGCTCCTGATGGCCGCCAACCAGCAGCCGGCCCAGGGCCGTAGCGACGCAGTCGGCATCGCGCTCATCGTCGGGGCGGTGCTGATCGGGCTGCTCCTGCTGGTGAAGGGCTACGACGCCGAGGGTGGCGCGGTGGCCAAGGACGACAAGGCCTCCGGCAAGGTCACCACCACCACGACGGCACCGGTCGCGGAGACCACCACCACGACCCTCGTCACCAACCCGCCTGCCCAGGTGCAGGTGAAGGTGGCCAACGCGTCGGGCAACCCGGCGAACGGCCTCGCCGGCAAGACCCGCACCACGCTCCAGGGCAAGGGCTACACGCAGGTGTCGATCACCGACGCCCCGAGCGCGGTCACCGCCACCCAGGTGCTCTACGTCGCCGGTTCGCAGGGCGACGCGGTAGCCGTGGCGGCGGCGCTGGGCCTGCCGCCCACCGCGGTGCAGCCCATGACCAACCCGCCGCCCGTCACGCTCGGGACCTCCACGGTGCTGGTGCTCGCCGGTCCCGACCTGGCCTGAGCGGTGCCCGGCCCCGAGCTGCCCGCGCCCTTCCTGCCCTTCCTCGACACGCCCGAGCGGGCCGGCGTGTTCACCGACTTCGACGGCACGCTCTCGCCGATCGTCGACGATCCCGAGTCCGCGGTGCCGGTCGACGGGGCGATCGAGGTGCTCGAGCAGCTCGCCGGTCGCCTCGCCCGCGTCGCGGTGATCTCGGGCCGGCCCGTCGAGTTCCTCCAGCGCCGCTTCGGCACCTCGCCGGTGGTGCTGTCGGGCCTGTACGGCCTGCAGTCGGTGGTGGAGGGCGAGCGGATCGACGACCCCCGGGCGGGGGCGTGGCGCGAAGCCGTCGACGACGTCGTGGCCGCCGCCGGGGGTGACGGTCCCGAGGGCATGAAGGTCGAGCACAAGGGACTGTCGGTCACGCTCCACTACCGGGAGCACCCCGAGGCGGCCGACGCCGTGGTGGCCTGGGCCACCCGCCAGGCGGGGCGCTCCGGGCTCGAGCTGCGGGCGGCGCGCATGTCGGTCGAGCTGCACCCGCCGGTGGGCATCGACAAGGGCGGCGTGGTCACCGGCCTGGCGGAGGGCCTCGGCCCGGTGTGCTTCTTCGGCGACGACGCGGGGGACCTGCCGGCGTTCGCGGCGCTCGACGCGCTGCGGGCCGAGGGCCGACCGGTGGTGAAGGTCGTGGTGCGCTCGGCCGAGCTGGCGCCCGAGCTGGCGTCGGCGGCCGACATCACCGTCGACGGGCCGGGCGAGGCGTTGGGCCTCCTGCGCGCCCTCGCCGTCGCGCTCGACGGCTGAGGCGTCAGCGCCGCAGGTCGGCGAGCACCGCCCGGAACGGGTAGAGCAGCTGCCGCCCGTAGGTCCGCAGCACGCTGGTGGGGCTCGGGTCGTGCTCGAGTGGGAAGTCGGGGTCGGGGATGCCGATCGTCGGGTACTCGTGGGCCCCGTTCCACTGCGTCCGGAACAGCCGGTCCCAGACGCTGAGCACGGCACCGAAGTTGTGGTCCCAGTGGGGCTCCTCGGTGGAGTGGTGCACCCGGTGCGACTGCGGGGTCACCACGAGGTACCGAGCCGGGCCGAGGTTCGTCCGCAGGTTGGCGTGGGTGAAGCCGGTGAAGAAGACCGTGAGGAAGGCGATGGCGACCGCGGCCTCGTTGCTGAGGCCGAGCAGCCGGGCCGGGATGTAGGCGATCGTCGCCGACACCATCGCCTCGAAGAAGTGCACCCGGTTGTCGGTGAGCATGCTCATCATCCGCTGCGAGTGGTGCACCTGGTGGAAGCGCCACAGGGTCGGCACCTTGTGGCGCACGAAGTGGCTGAACCACATGAAGAAGTCGGCCAGCAGGAACGCCAGGACGAACGCGGCGACGTCGCCGAGGGTGCCGTCGACGTCGAGCGCCGCCCCGCCGAGCGGCCCCTCGTAGAGGCGCTGCAGCAGCGCGACGTAGCCGGCGACGATCGTGAGCGCGAACAGGGGGGCGAGCAGCAGCCAGACGAGGTCCTGGGCGCCGCCGACCGTGAACAGGCCCTCGCCCCGGCGGGCGGGCCACCGCAGCTCGAGCAGGCCCACGATCAGCAGGACCGCCCAGTACGCGGGGTGCAACACGGTCAGCGACCACCCCTTCACCACGTCGCCGAGGAACGACCCGCCGTCCCAGGCGTGGAACCGCTCGGTGAGCGGTGGCAGGGCGACGGCGAGCCCGACGAGCACCACCGCCAGCGCGGCGATCAGCAGCACGTGGCGGAGCGTCCTGCTCATCGGTCGGCTGCCGCGAGCTGGTCGTCGAGCCAGTCGTGCGGGGTGCGGGCCTCGGCCCGGCGCCGCAGCTCGGCCGCCTCGGCGGCGCGCACCTCGGCCGGGGCGGCGAGGGCCTCGGCCAGGGCGTCGGCGGTGCCGCTGATGTCGTAGGGGTGCACCGGTCGGGCGGCGCCGGCCAGCTGGTCCCACACCCCGGCCTCGGGGGAGAGGAGGAGGATGGCGTCGCGCTCGTTCACGAGCGGGCCCTCCTCGGCCACCAGGTTGAGGCCGTCGCGGATGGGGTTGATCAGGAACACGTCGGCCCGGCGCAGCGCGGCCACCGAGGCGGGGAAGTCGTCGGAGGGGTCGAACAGGATCGGTGTCCAGCCCGGCGTGGCCCAGCGCTCGTTGATGCGGCGCACGGTGGCCTCGACCTCCTGGCGGTAGGCCAGGTACTCGGGCAGGCCCTCCCGGGAGGGGTAGACGAAGGCGCCGAACACGACGCGCTCGCGCCACTCGGGGTGGCGCTCGAGCAGGTCCTCGAACGCCACGAAGCCGCGCAGGATGTTCTTCGACAGCTCGATGCGGTCGACCCGCACGAGCAGGGCCCGGTCGCCGAGGTCGCCGTCGAGGCGGGCCAGCGCGTGGTCGCAGGCCTCGCTGGCGGCGACGCGGCGGATGTCCTCGGCGTCGGGGGCGAGGGGGGCGACGAACGTGGTGGGCTCGACGCCGAGCTGCTCGACGCAGCAGGCGGTGAAGCAGTCGGCCCAGCGCTGCGAGTGGAAGCCGCAGGCGTGGTTGGCGGCCATGCCGTCGAGCAGCTCCTGGCCGAGGTCGAGGGGCAGCACCCGCCACAGGTCGGGGTTGGCGAAGGGCGTGTGGCTGAAGTGCACCAGGCGCAGGTCGGGCCGGCGCTCGAGCACCATCGGCGCCATCAGCGCGAGGTGGTAGTCCTGCACGAGCACCGCGGCATCGGCCGGCGCCGACTCGATCACGACCTCGGCGAAGGCCCGGTTCACCTCGCGGTACGCGTCCCAGGCCTCACGGAACCGGGTGTCGAACCGTGGCCGGCGTGCCAGCTCGTAGAGGCCGTGGTGCAGGAACCAGAGGGT
>CAMFLJ010000172.1 GCA_945957335.1 uncultured Actinomycetes bacterium
AGCGTCAGATGTGTATAAGAGACAGGTCCCTGGGCGCGATGCGCCGCGGGCGGCTCCGCGATGCCGCCGTCGCGGCCGGCGAGGCCGTCGGCGCGAGCGACGAGACGATCGCTGACGGCCCCACACCCTTCGCACTGGCGGTCCTCGCAGTGGTCGAGGCCCAGCGAGGCGAGGCCCGTGGCTGCGCTTGGGCGTCGGAGCGGCTGCTCTCGAGGGCTGCGGCCATCGGGGATCGACGGTGGGAGGTGCCGGCCCGAGCGGCCCGGGGCCTGCTCGCGCTCGGTGAGGGCCGACCAGCCGACGCGGTCGTCGAGCTCGAGCCCCTGGCCCGGGCCGACCAGGTGGCGCCCTGGATCGTCATGTGGGAAGGCGACCTCGTCGAGGCGCTGATCGCGAGTGGGCGACGCGACGAGGCGTCCGCGCTGCTCGCGGACCTCGACGACCGTGGCACGTGGGCCTCAGGTCGGGCCCGCGCCGTGCGCGTGCGCCTGACGGGCCTGCTGCTGGCCGACGCCGACGTGCCCGGCGCGCTCGACCACCTCCGTCGTGCCGCCGACGCCTCTGCCGCAGCGGGGGCAGAGCTGGGCCGCGCCCGGGCCCGGCTGGCGGAGGGCCGGGTCCTGCGCCGGGCCCGACGGCGAAGAGAGGCGGCCGTCGCCCTGGACGACGCCCGGCTCGCGTTCGCCGCGATGGGTGCACAGCCGTGGGCCCGGGCCGCATCGGTCGAGCTCGCGGCCTGTGGTGCGGGGAGTGGTGTAGCGGAGCTCGCTGCTGCGCCGCCGGCGCTCACCCCGCAGGAGCTGCAGGTCGCCCGCCTGGTGGTGGCCGGGGCCTCCAACCGGGAGGTCGCCGAGCACCTCTTCGTGAGCGTGCGCACCGTCGAGTCGCACCTGGGTCGCGTCTACCGGAAGCTCGGAGTCCGCTCGCGGGGTGCGCTGGCCGCACGCTCCGGCGAGCTCCTCGACGGGCACGAGGTGCCGTAGCCGCCCCCGATTGCGTGGTTCCCCCGATGCGGCGGCCGGCGTCGCCCCGTGATGATGCCCGGACCCAGGGACCTCGACACGGGAGACGAACGATGGGTGGACGGGCCGTCACGGCCGGGTTGGTCGCAGCGATGGTGGCAGTCGCCGCCGGATGCGGGGGTGGAGGAGGATCGGGACCGACGCGGGCTGACTACGCGTCGAAGGTCAACTCGATCTGCTCGGACCGCGAGGCCGAGATCTCCAAGATCGACACCGGGCTCGAGGACGAGGCCGGAGTGCGCCACGTCATCTCGATCAACAAGGACCTGCTGGCGAAGTTCCACGACGTGGAGGCACCGAAGGACGACCGGGCGGCGGTCGACCGCCTGGTCGCGCTCATCGAGGACCAGGATCGGACGCTCGAGACCTACGCCGATGCACTCGCCGCCGGTGACGCGCCCGACGAGACCGCGGTCGTCGACGAGCTCGAGCGCCAGGCCTCCGAGTTCGACAAGGGGGCGGACGCCCTCGGCCTCGACCGCTGCCGTGCCGCCGGTGACGACACCGGCTCGACCGGGGCGACCACGACGACCGCGGCCGAGGGGCCCACGCTCGAGGCCGCCGCGCAGCTCTTCATCGACTACATGGACGCCTACTGGAGCGGCGACTCCGCGGCCGAGCAGAAGGTCTCCGCCGCATGGGCCGGTGCCCTCGCCGGCTTCCACTCCACGGCCGACCTCTCCCCGGCCGGAGCTGCAGCACCGCAGGAGGCCCACGTCGACCTCCACCTCACCTCGATCGACCCGATCAAGGGCGGCTACTCGGTCGAGGGCACGATCACGGTGACCACGTCGGACGCCACCTACAGCTACACCGATCTCCGGCTGGTCGACGACCCCGGCAAGGGCCTCGCCGTTGCGGACTACTGCCGCACCAGCCCTGACGGGTACGGCCCCCTCCAGGGCTGCCTGAGCGAAGCCGTCGGGAGCGTGGATGGCGACCTCACCGGCTCGGACGGCAGCTACCGGATCTCGATGGGCCCCATGGTGCGCACCCTCGGCATGGGTGCCCAACGGGTCGACTTCGCGCTCTGTCTCGACTCCCTCAGCCTGCCGGTGCAGGTGCAGGGCGGGCTCAACACCACCTTCGTCGTCGGGACCGACATCAACAGCCCGAGCGGCGACGGGGTCGTGGTGAGCCCGGCCGCCCTGGGCCAGCGCAGCTGCGGCTACATCGAGATGAGCCCACCGGCGTTCGCGACGGACACCTCGTTCCCGGCCGGGAAGCTGTCCATCAGGCTCCAGAAGGGCGACGGCTCGACGGTGGACGTCACCGTGCCGACGCCCGCCCTGCCCCAGAGCTCGGGGGAGCTCTGATCCCGGTCGTCCCGTCGCCGCGGGCGGCGGGACGACCGGACAGCCGACATGCAGGTCGTCACGGTCAGGCGGGCGTCTCACCGGTCGAGCGCTCGACGGCGGCCGCGACCGCGAGGAGGAGGTCCTCGCGCCCGGGCGCCGCGACCAGCTGCAGGCCGACGGGAAGGCCGCTGACGAGGCCGCACGGGACGGTGATCGCCGGGAACCCGACGAAGCTGAACGGGATGGCGTTGCGGGCGAGGCGCATGAGGTAGGCGGCGAAGTCCTCGACCGGCGGGGCGACCACCGGCACGGTGGGCATCACCAGCAGGTCGTGCTCACGGAGCTCGCCCATCAACGCCTCGGAGAGGTCC
This sequence comes from uncultured Actinomycetes bacterium, assembly GCA_945957335.1. Classification (GTDB taxonomy): domain Bacteria; phylum Actinomycetota; class Acidimicrobiia; order Acidimicrobiales; family Acidimicrobilacustridaceae; genus CAMFLJ01. Next base: position 2,692 of record CAMFLJ010000172.1, read on the forward strand.
TGGCGCAGGCGCTGGGCCTGGAGGTAGTCGAGGGCGAGGATCGACTCGGCCTCCTCGAGCTGCTCGGCCACCTCCTCCCAGTAGAGCGCCCTGTCCAGGCCGAAGCTGCGGTGCTGCGTGCTGGCCTCGCACCGGCTCACCACGAGCCCGGCCGCGTTGGCCACGTCGAGGTCGCCGGAGTGGGGCCGCTCGGCGCTCCCCACGGTGCACCCGAGGGCGGCGAGGGCGTCGACGGCGGCGCGCACCGACGCGGCGACCTCCACATCGGCCTCGTCGAAGGCGATGTCGACGCTGCCGATCCGAAGGCGGCGCAGGTCGACCGACGCCGCGTGGTCGAGCCACCCGCCACTGCCGGGCACCGGGCCGAGGGCGTCGAGCATGGTGGCGGCGTCGGCCACCGTCGCGGCCATCGGCGCGACGTGGTCCATCGTCCACGACAGCGTCACCACCCCAGCGGTCGGCACCCGGCCGTAGGTGGGCTTGAGCCCGACCAGCCCGCAGAGGGCGGCGGGCACGCGGATCGAGGCGCGGGTGTCGGTGCCCAGGGAGGCGAGGCCCATGCCGGCGGCGACGGCGACGGCCGCGCCGCCGCTCGAGCCGCCGGCGAGGCGGGTCGGGTCGTGGGGGTTGCGGCACTGCGGCGAGGTCACGCCGAGGGCGAACTCGTGGGTGGCCGCCTTCCCGATCACGATGGCGCCGGCACGGCGGAGCCGGGCGACCGCCTCGGCGTCGCGCTCGGGCCGCTCGGCGTAGGTGAGCGAGCCGGCCCGGGTGGTCAGCCCGGCGACGTCGATGACGTCCTTCACGGTGATCGGGATCCCGTGCAGGCGCCCGCGGACCTCGCCGGCCCGGCGCTCGGTGTCGAGCGAGTCGGCCACGGCCAGAGCAGCCGCCAGGTCGTGGTCGGCCATGCCCACGAGCTCGGCGTCGTGCTCGTCGATGGCCTCGAAGGCCCGCTCGACGAGCTCACGGCTGGTGATGCGGCGCTCGGCGAGCGCGTCGGCCGCTCGCTGGAGCGGGCCGGTTCGCTGGAGCGCCGGCGCCACGGCCTCGTCCGGGGCGGGCGCCATCCAGCGGGGCACCACCAGGTCGAAGGCCGGGTGCTGCCGCGGCGACACGAGGGGGGTGCCCCTGACGACGGAGAGCGCGTCGTCGAACGAGCGCCGGGCGATGCTGCCCTGGGGGCGGCTCATGCGAGCGCCGCGAGGAGCGCGTCCGACGAGGCGATGGCGCCGAAGACGCCGCCCTGCATGGTCACCATCTTCAGCGCGGCCTCGTAGTTGCCCACGTCGGTGGCGCCGGTGCAGTCGGTGAGCAGCAGGCACTCGTAGCCGCGGTCGTTGGCGTCGCGCATCGTGGTGTGCACGCACACGTCGGTGGTGATGCCCGTGAACACGAGGTGGGTGATGCCGGCGGTGCGGAGCAGGAGGTCGAGGTCGGTGGCGTAGAACGAGCCCTTCCCGGGCTTGTCGATGACCAGCTCGCCCTCGATCGGCGCGACCTCGGGGACGATGTCCCAGCCCGGCTCGCCCCGCACGAGGATCCGGCCGCACGGTCCGCTGTCGCCGATGCCGGCGCCGATCCGCTTGGACCGCCACAGCTTGTTGGGCGGGCAGTCCGACAGGTCGGGCCGGTGCCCCTCCCTCGTGTGCACGATCGTCCAGCCGAGCTCGCGGGCCCGGGCCAGCACCCGGGCGGTCGGCTCGAGGCCGGCGCGGGTGAGGTTCAGGTCGTAGCCCATCGCGTCGACGTAGCCGCCGGGGCCGCAGAAGTCGGTCTGCCAGTCGATGTTCACCAGCGCGGTGCGCCGGGGGTCGATGGTGCCGTCGTAGGGCCAGGGGTAGGGCTCGGCGTCGACGGTGCCGGTCATCGGTCCTCCTCGGGAGGGGTCGAAGGGGTGGGAGCGAGGGTCGAAGCGGGGGAAGCGGGTGGAGCTGCGGCCGCGTCGAGCAGGGCACCGACGACCGCCGCCGTGGTGCCGAGGGCGCCGAAGATGCCGCCGGACATCGTCACGCTGGCGTGGGCGTGGCGGCCGAGGGACGGGTCGGCGAAGGCGCAGGCGTCGGTGACCACGAGGCACTCGAGGCCTCGGTCGTTGGCGCCCCTGAGGGTCGTGTCGAGGGTGAGCTCGGCGCAGAAGCCGCCGAGCAGGAGGTGGTCGCGCCCGAGGCCGCGGAGGAGGCCGTCGAGGTCGGACCCGGTGAAGCCGTTGAGGCCGGTCGTGTCGACGACCACGTCGGGGTCCATGCCGGCGGGGCAGGCCTGCCACCCGTCGGACCCCACCGTCGGGAGCATCGGGCGGCGGCTCGCGGGGAGGGCCGCCGGACGGCCGTGGCGGAGGGCCACGACCATCCCGCCCACCGAGCGGACGGCGGCGGCGAGGTCAGCCAGGGCCGCCAGAGCGTCGGTGGCGCCCACGGAGCGGGCGATCCAGTGCGGTTGGCAGCCCGCCACGAGGAGCGCGAGGCGCTCACCGTCGAGGGCGCCGTCGTAGGGCCACGGGTAGGGGTCGGCGTCGGGGACGTGGGTCATGGGATCGCTGGCCTCGGGTCGAGGGGGCAGGTCGAGGTGGGGAGGGCGCCGATCGCGCCCTCCCCACCAGCGGTCAGCTCTTCGGGATGTCGCCCACCACGCCCTTCACGAAGACCGTGTTGAACTCCTCGATCTGCGCGTAGTCGGGCACGGTCCCGGCGGCCACCAGGACGGTGCCGTCCTGGGCGTAGACCGGGCCGGCGAACGGCGAGCCGGTGGTCGAGATGTCCTGCTTGGCGGCGGCGATCTTCGCCTGGATCTCCGGGGTCACCATCGAGCCGTACTTCGACTGGATGAACGGGTTCTCGCCGGTCTTGTAGCCCACCCGGTAGTTGGCGTTGTACTTCGAGCCGGTGAAGCCGCCCGCCACCGACGTCTTGACGATGTCGGTGTACATGTCGTCCCACTTCCACTCCGAGCCGGTCACCCAGCCCTTGGGGGCGAGAGAGGAGGCGTCGGCGTGGTAGCCGACGACCATCTTCCCCTGGGCCTCGGCGGCCTTGGTGATGGTGCCGGTGCAGTCCTGGTGCTGGGTGATCACGTCGACCCCCTGGCTGAACAGGGAGGCGGCGGCGTCGGCCTGCTTGCCCGGGTCGCACCAGTTCGAGGTGTTCACGGTGATCACCTCGACCCCGGGGTTCACCGACTGGGCGCCGAGGGTGAAGGCGTTGATGTTGGCGATCGTCTGCGGGATCGGGAAGGCGTAGACGTAGCCGAGCTTGTTGGTCTTGGTGCTGGCCCCGGCGGCGATGCCGGCGAGGTAGACGGGCTCGTACACCGTGCCGAAGTAGGTGCCGGTGTTGGGGAGGATCGTGCCCTTGATGAAGTTGCCCTGCTGCACGACGACCACGTCGGGGTTCTCCTCGGCGATCTTCATCGCCGGGTCGAGGTGCCCGTAGCTGGTGGCGAAGATGATCTTCGCCCCGTCGTCGATCATCGACTGCATGATGCGCGTCGCGTTGTCGTCCTCGGGGACGTTCTCGGCGGTGAGGACCTCCATGTCGGGGAAGGCCTTCTGCACGGCCTGCGAGCCTTCGTAGGCGGCCTGGTTGTAGCCGTAGTCGTCCTTGGGGCCGACGAAGATGAAGCCGACCTTCTTCGAGTCCTTGCCGGGCTGCACGCCGGATGCACCGCTGGTGCCTCCTGAGCCGCTCTCGGACGAGGAGGTGGTGTTGCTGCCGCAGGCTGCGGCCACCAGGGCCAGCAGCGCGAGCAGGGCCGCTGCGATCCAACGTCTACGCATGGGTGTCCTTTCGGGGGAACCGTGGGTGGTGGGTGCGCCGGGGGGCGCGTTCCGGGGTCACTGCTCGGTGCGGCGCGTGGCGCCGCCCCTCGTCCGCTCCGGTCAGCGGACGGAGGCTTCGAAGACCTTCTGGAGCTCCTCGGGGGCGTCGGCGGCCCGGCGGCGGCCGAGCAGCACGAGCACCACCAGGGTGAGCACGTAGGGGATGGCGTCCAGCGCGAACTGGTTGATCGAGTACCCGTTCGCCTGGAGCACCGGGGACAGGGCGAGGGCGGCGCCGAAGAGGTAGGAGCCGGCGGCCACCCAGAACGGCTGGCGGGCGGCGAAGATCACGACCGCCACGGCGATGAAGCCACGGCCCTGGACCATGTTCTCGAACCAGGCGTTGGCGTAGGCGATCGAGAGCTGGGCCCCACCGATGCCGGCGAGGAACCCGCCGGCGATCACCGCCGCGTACCGGATCGGCACGAGGCGGTGGCCGTAGGTGGTGAGCACCTCGGAGCGCTCGCCCGCCGCCCGCAGCAGCACCCCCCAGCGGCTGCGGAAGATGAACCACCACAGCGCCGGGACGAGCACATAGGAGAGGTAGGTGAGCGGGTCCTGGTCGAAGAAGATCTGGCCGATCCAGGGGATGCTCGACAGGCCCGGCACGGCCCACGGCTCGAAGGCGTTGATCTCGGCCTTCACGTAGGCCGCTCCGAAGAGCGACGTGATGCCGAGCCCGAGGAAGAGCACCACCAGGCCGGTGGCGAGCTGGTTCGAGCGGCGGCTGATCACGAAGAAGGCGTGGACGGCGGCGAGCAGCGCTCCGGCCACCGCTCCAGCGAGGGCACCGGCCCACGGGCTGCCCGTCTCCGCGGTCACCGCGTAGGCGGCGAGCGCACCGCAGAGCATGGAGCCCTCGATGCCGAGGTTGACCACGCCGCCGCGCTCGGAGACGGTCTCGCCGAGGCCGGCGTAGAGGATGCACGTGCCGCCGCGGACGGCACCGGTGAGGACCTGGAGGAGCATCAGGCCGCCACCGCCTTGCGCCGCCCGAGGCCGAACATGGCCAGCAGCACGAGGGCGATCAGGATGTTGACCGAGGCGGCCGGGAGGCCCGAGTCGATCTGGAGGCTGTCACCGCCGATGGCGATGGCCGAGAGCAGCACGGCGGCGCCGACGACGCCGATCGGCTTGTGCCCGGCCAGCCACGAGGCCAGGAAGCCGAGGTAGCCGTAGGTGGCGCAGAAGCCGGGGCGCAGCTTGAACTCGGCCCCGGCGTACTGGGCGAAGCCGCCGAGCCCGGCCAGCGCCCCGCCGACCAGCATGGCGCTGAGGAGGAGCAGTCCCACGCTCATGCCGGCCCGGCGGGCCGCCTCGGGGTTGCCACCGGTGACTCGCAACCGGAAGCCCCACGACGTCTTCTTCAGCACGACCCAGCACACGAGGGCCAGGCCGACGCTGATCAGGATGCCGATGTGCACCCG
>CAMFLJ010000173.1 GCA_945957335.1 uncultured Actinomycetes bacterium
GGATCCAGGAGTGCACGGTGCCCCGGCCGCTGCACTCGAGGCTGTCGGTGGCGAGCGAGCCGCACACGCCGCACATCGGCGCCGGCGGGTGGCGCACCGTGCCGCAGTCGGCGCAGCGCTGGAGGAGCAGCTTCTCCTCGCGTGCGCCCTCCCAGTGGAAGGCGTCGTCCTGGTTGGGGACGGGTGGGCGGACCTGGATCACTGCGCGCGCTCCTGGGTGAGGGTGGCCTGCTTGACGACCTTGTCGTCGAGCAGCGAGTCGATGGCGGCCTGCTCGTAGCCGAGCTCGGTGAGCAGGGCGACGGTGTCGTGGCCCACGATCAGCGGGGGGCCGGCGATGCGGCTGGGCGTGTCGGAGAACGACCACAGGTGGCCGAACTGCTCGAAGCGGCCGACCTGCGCCTGCTGGGTGACGCCGACCAGGCCGGCCTCGCGGAACGCGGGGTCGTCGAAGAGCCGGTTCACGAAGGTCTCGTCGACGATCTCGCACAGCACGCCGGCGGCGGTGAGGCGCTCGCGCCACTCCGCGGCGGGGGCGGTGCGCAGGGCTGCCTCGATCGCGGCCGAGGCGGTGTCGGGTCGGCTGAGGTCGAGGGCGTCGAGGCCGAGCACCGAGGCCAGCGCCTTGGCCTGGGCGTCGTCGCCGTCGGGTACGGCCACGCACAGCCAGCCGGCGCCCGTCTCGTAGAGGCGGTGGAGCGGGCCGAGGCCGAACTGGCCCTGGTCGAGGCTCGCCCGCTCGACCCCGTTGCCGTCGGCGTCGACCCACACGTAGGACGTGTTCAGCAGCCCGGCGGCGAGGATGTTGGTGGTGAGGAACTGGCCCTCGCCGGTGCGGTCGCGGTGGTAGAGCGCCTGGATCATCCCGATGGCCGACAGGAACCCGTTGCCGGTGTCGCCGAAGGACGTGAGGCTCCAGATGGGCTTGCCGCCGGCGGCGACGGCGCCGTCCTCCCACTCGATGCCGGCCAGGCAGGCGCCGGTCTGGTCGTTGCCGGGGAGGTGGGCCCGCTCGGGGTCGAAGCCGGCGGTGTGGCAGTAGATCAGTGATGGATTGACCTGCTTCAGCGACTCGTAGTCGACGCCGAGGCGGACGGCGGCCTCGTAGCGCATGTTGTGCTGCACCACGTCGGCCCGCTCGACGAGGCGGTGGAGGATCTCCATCGCCCGCGGGTCCTTGAGGTTGAGCGAGATCGACTGCTTGCCCCGGTTGGCGCAGAAGGCGATGTGGGTCGAGTGCCAGAAGTCGTCCCACAGCGTGTTGGTCTTGATGACGGTGGCGCCGAGGTCGCTCAGCACCTGGGTGCCCCACGGCCCGGCGATGGCGAGGCCGAGGTCGAGCACGACCACGCCCTCGAGCGGGTGTGCGAGGTCACGGGGAGCGGCGGGCCCCTCGGCCGGGCGGGGCGGGATGCCGAGCTCGGCGAGGATCTCGTCGGTGTGCTGGCCGGGCAGGGGCGCGGGGCCGCCGACCGACGCGGGCGTGCCCTCCATGCGGACGAGCACGCCGGCGGCGCGGATGGGGCCGACCTCGGGGTCGTCGATGGTGGCCACCATGCCGGCGTCGATCAGGGCCCGGTCGCTGAGCGCCTCCTCGGGGGCGCGCACCCGCTGGAGCGGGACGCCGACCTCGGCGGCGGTGCGCACCCAGTCGTCGGCCGCGAACTTGGCGTAGGCCGCCGCCATGTCCGGGTGGTAGTGGGCGAGCACGACGAGCTCGGGGTAGTCGGGGCCGATGCGGCTCGGGTCGTCACGAGGGGCCTTGGCCGCCTCGGGGTCGAGCTCGTCGCCCTGCGACACGCCGAGGGCGAACGCCGGGTTGGGCACCCAGTTCTGCACCCAGCGGCCGTCGGCGCAGAGGAAGTGCCCCTTGCTGCCGCGGGGGTCCATGATCCAGCAGAGGTAGCCGTCGGCGTGCGGGTCCTCCGGTCGCTGCCAGGCGCCGGCGGTGGCGGCCAGCACGCCCTGGAGCAGCGAGGTCTCGACCCACTGGCCCCGGCCGGTGGCCTCGCGGGCGTAGAGGGCGGCCGAGATGCCGGTGGTGGCGAGGAACGCAGCGCCGAGGCTGGGCCACGACGACCGGGGGAAGAGCGGGCCCTCTCGGTCGGGGCCGTCGGCGCAGCCAGGTGGGATGTCGAGGAAGTCGAGCTCGACGGGCAGGTCGCACAGCAGGCCGATGGTGGTGCCGACCCGGCCCCGCTGCTCCCAGTTGAGGCCGGTGCGGGCCATGACCAGCGCGTCGACGGCCGGCAGGTCGCGCTCGGGCAGGTGGCGCCCGTAGGCGGTGATCGAGCAGTGGACGAGGCGCGGGTTGCGGGCCGAGAGCGTCGGCCAGTCGAGGCCGAGGGCGGCGGCCTCACCGGGGGCGAAGCTCTCGACGAGCACGTCGGCCCGGTCGAGGAGGGCGAGCAACTGCTCGTGCTGGGCGGCGTCGTCGAGGTCGAGGGTGATGCTGCGCTTGCCCCGGTGCCAGACGCGGGCGCCCGTGTTGGAGCGGGTCGGGTCGCCGCCCGGTGGCTCGACCTTCACGACGTCGGCGCCGTGGTCGGCGAGCAGCATGGTGGCCATCGGTCCTGCGATCCCCGTCGACAGGTCGATGACGCGGAGTCCCCCCAGAGGTCCGGTCATGGGCGCCGTTGTAGCCCACCAAAACACTTTTGGCAATCGCCAACGGCACATCGGACACGACGTGACCGGCGCTACAGTGCGGCGCCGATGGCCGATCCCGTGACCCTGAGCTTCGACGTGGCCGCGGTGGCGCCGGCGGGGGCCACCGTCGAGGTGGGCGACCTCTTCCTGCCCGAGGGCGCGGCCGATCGAGCCTCGGTCGACCTGGTGGTGTGCGTGCCGGGTGGTGGCATGACGCGACGGTGGTTCGACCTGCCCGAGGACCTGCCCGGCCGGTGGTCGTTGGCCCGCCACCTCGCGGAGGACCACGGGCTCGCAGTGCTCACCCTCGACCACCTCGGCACCGGCGACAGCCCGCCGCCCGACGACCCCTACACGTTGATCCCGCGGGTGGTCGCGGCGGTGCACGACCACGTCGCCAGGGCTGCGGTCGCCGGGCTGCGTGGCGGGGGGCTGGTGCCCGGCGTCGGCCCGGTGGCGGTCGGTCGGGTCGTGGGCTGCGGCCACTCGATGGGGGCGATGATCACCGTCCAGCAGCAGGCCCGGCACACCACCTACGACGGGCTCGCCCTGCTCGGCTTCGGTGGCGCGGGCCTGCCCGAGCACCTCAACGACGACGAGCGCGGCTACGCCGGCGACCTCGACGAGCTCGAGCTGGCGCTGCCGACGCTGGTGGCGGCCCGCTTCGGTGGCCCACTCGTGGCATCGAGGCGCGAGGTCCGTGAGCGCCGGCCCGGCGAGCCGCTCACGCCGGGCGACCTGCTCGGCCCGGCCACCGGCGCCCTGCTCACCCTGGGCGGGCTCACGTCGATGATCCCCGGCACCAGCGACCGCGAGATGGCGGCCATCGACGTGCCGGTGCTCGTGGCCGTGGGCGAGAAGGACATCGTGCGCGAGGTCGAGCGGTTGCCCGAGCTGTTCTCGGCCACCCCGGAGCTCACCGAGTTCGTCCTCCCCGGCTCGGGCCACAACCACGTCATCGCCGCCGAGCGCCTGCTGCTGTTCGACGAGATCGGCCGGTGGGTGGCCGACCTGCCTGCGCCGGCCACCCGGTAGCGTCGCCGGGCCATGACCTCCTCCGTCTGCTGCCTGCCCCGTCCGTCCGGGAACGACCGATGAGCCGCCTCGACGAGGTCGGCGAGCGCGACGGCTGGCGGTGCTGGATCTGCGACGAGCCGGTCGACCCGGAGATGAGCGTCAACGACCCGCGGGGCCCGAGCGTCGACGCCGTCACCACCAAGGCCAAGAGCAAGGGCAAGGCCGGACCGCCGGTCGAGCGCCTGGCCCACCGGGCGTGCAACACCAAGAAGGGCGCGGTCGCGCCGGTGGTGCCGTGGCCCGACGAGCTGTTCGTCGTCGATCCCGCGCCGATCGTGGCCACCGTCGAGCGGCTGCAGCGCAAGGGCGGCCGCGAGCTCGTGGCCCGCTGCCCCACCGAGGCCGATGGGCGGGCGGCCGCCGACTGGCTGGTCGACCGCATCTCGCGCCTCCAGCCCGACCTGGCCGTGCGCGCCGAGGTCGAGCCTGGCGGTGGCCAGTACGTGGTCGTGCTCCTCGCCTGAGGACGGCCATCACTCAACCGGGGTGGCGCGGCGGCCGAGACTCACGGGATGACAGGCGAGGGCTCACTGGACCGTGACGGGCGCCGCGTGGCGTGGCGCGAGGCGGGCGAGGGCCCGGTGCTGCTGCTCCTGCAGGGCTACTCGGGGACCGCCGCCGACTGGGACCCGGTGTTCCTCGGCGAGCTGGCGGCTGCCCACCGGGTCGTCTGCCCCGACCCGAGGGGCATGGGCGAGTCGTCGTACGGCGACCCGGCCGAGCCGCTCACCGTCGAGGGGATGGCTGCCGATGCGCTGGCCGTGCTCGACGCAGTGGGTGGGGCCGACGCGCTGGTCGTGGGGTGGTCGATGGGCGGGTTCGTGGCCCAGGCCCTGACGTGCGCCGCCCCCGATCGGGTCCGGGGCCTCGGCCTCATCGGCACCGACGCCGGCGGTCCCGATGCCGTGCTCGCCGACCCGGCCGACTGGGCCCGGCTCGTCGACCTGTCGGGCACGCCACGCGAGCAGGCGTCCAGGCTGCTCGACCTGCTCTTCCCCGCTCCGCTGGCCGGGCAGCTCGATGCCCAGGTCGGCGAGCTCGTGGCCCAGGCCAAGGCCGTGCTCGACCCCAGCGTGCTGCGCGCCCAGGAGGCGGCGATCGCGGCGTGGCACGCGACCCGGCCCGTTCGGGTGCCCGTGGCGGCGCCGCCGGTCGTGGCGGTGGCGGGCGCCGCCGACGTGGTCATCCCGGCCGTGAACCTCGAGAGGCTGGCGGCGCGTTGGCCGGGAGCGCGCACCGAGGTGATCGACGGGGCCGGTCACGGCGTGATGGCTCAGGAGCCCCAGCGGGTGGCAGCGCTGGTCACATCGGTGACCTGAGGGCTACTCCTCGACGAAGTTGCTCTGGGCGTCGCCCGACAGCACGTTCTTGAGCACCTTGCCGCTGGGGTTCCGGGGCAGGGGCTCGCGCCGGAGCTCGATCTGGCTGGGCACCTTGAACGACGCCAGTGCCTCGGCGCAGTGGGCCCGGACGTCGTCGGTGGTGAGCGAGCTGTCGGCGGCCACAACCACGATGGCCTTGACCTCCTGGCCGAGGTCGGGGTGGTCGACGCCGATCACCGCCGCCTCGATGATCTCGTCGTGCTCGTCGAGGCGGTTCTCGACCTCGAACGGGTACACGTTCTCGCCGCCTCGGATGATGAGGTCGCGCTTGCGTGAGGCGATGTGCAGCACGCCGCCCTCGAGGCGGCCGAAGTCGCCGGTGTTGAACCAGCGGCCGTCGCTGAACGCCTCGGCGTCGGCGGCCTCGTTGCGGTAGTAGCCCTTCATCAGCAGCGGGCTGCGCACGCAGATGTTGCCTTCCTCGCCCTCGGGCAGCACCTCGCCCATCGGTCCGGTGATGCGCACGCCGATGGTGGGCAGCGGCGGGCCGATGGCGTCGGGCGACGCCTTCAGCATCCAGTTGGGGGCGAACGACACGAGCGCACCCGTCTCGGTGGAGCCGTACCCGGTCGACATGGTGTCGGTCAGGTGGGGGAAGGCGGCCTCGACCCGGCGGATGATGTCGGGCGTGGTGGCCGACCCGCCCATGCCGATCGACACCAGCTGGGTGGGCTCGATCCGCTCGACGTCCTCGTGCTCGACGAGGCGGAGCACGTGGGTGCCGGTGCCGCCCCAGAGGTTGATGCCGTACTTGACGGTGAGGTCGATGACGGTGCCGGCGTCGAAGCGGCCGAGGGGCCACACGGTGGTGGCGCCGGTGTGGATGCTGTTGACGGTGGCGCCGAGGCCCGACACGTGGAAGAGCGGGAACACCGCGAGGCGCACCGGGGGCGGGCCGCCGGTGGGGGCCCGGCCGGCGAGGACCATGCCCCGGGCACCGATGAAGTTCTGCAGCATCGTGTAGCCGACGATCGAGCGGTGGGTGAGCACGGCGGCCTTGGCCCGGCCCGTGGTGCCGCTCGTGAAGATGAGCATCGCCGCGTCGTCCTCGTCGATCGGCGTGGTGGGCAGCTCGGCGCCGGGCGCGTGGGCGAGCATCGTCGCCAGGTCGTCGTCGAGGTCGACGACGGGGGCGGTGCGGTCGGCCGGGAGGCGCTCGGCGCGCTTGGCGTCGGCCAGGATCACCTTCGGCGCGGTGAGCTCGAGGGCGTGGGCCATCTCGGCCTCGGTCCACCAGCCGTTCATGGCGACGGCCACCGCGCCGAGCGACAGGCACGCCCAGAACGACAGGATCCATCCCGCTGAGTTGGCCCCGCAGAGGGCGACGTTGTCGCCGTGCCCGATGCCGTGGAGGTCCTGCAGGTAGCGGGCCACCGAGGCCACCTGGCCGGGGAGCTCGGCGTAGGTGATCTCACGGCCGTCGGAGAAGGCCATGGCCAGGCGGTCCTCGAACGACGACGCGTTGGCGACGAGCTCGCGCAGGCTGCCGGGGCGCTGGGCGAACACCTCCATCGGCTCGCCGAGCACGTCCTCGGTGACGACCTCGAACGGCGAGCCGGGGCCGGTGAGGCGGTCGGTGGCAGCGAGGAGCTCGGCCAGGCGAGGGTCGAGGTGGGCAGGCACGCGGTCGTCGGTCACGGGTGCGGATCGTAGGGCGCCCGCGTCGGGCGGCACCCGTCCGCGCCGGGCGGGACGCTGTCGTCGTCCCGGACGGGATAGCTGCTTGGACTAGCTTGTCCCGGATCGGGCCGACGGGAGCCCGCACATCAGGAGAACCCCCATGCTCAGGTCTGGAACCATCGTCCGCGCCGGCGCGGCCCTCGCCGCCGGCGGCCTCGTCCTCGGCCTGTCGGCCCTCCCCGCCGGCTCGCAGAGCGTCGGGAGCGCCAGCCTCGACCTCACCGGGACCGCCACCTGCGAGGTGCAGAACGGCGAGTACGTGTGGGCCGTCGAGTACAGCGCGACCAACACCAGCGAGATCAACATCATCGGCAGCACGCCGGCGGCCATCGGCGACATCGACCTCGGCAGCCAGGTGCTGACGCTCAACGGTCAGCCCGCCGGCACCACCGACCTGCTGCCGAACCCGGTCGCGATGGGCGCCACCGCCACCGACGGCGGTCCCGTCCCCGGCACCGTCACCGGCACCCTGACGCTCACCGTCCAGTGGTCGAACGCCGACACCGACAGCACCGGCACCGAGGTCTTCGACCTCGTGCTCGACGACAGCTGCCACGCCCCGGCGACGACCACCACCACGGGGGCCCCGGCCGTCCAGGCCGTGGCGGTCACGCCGTCGTTCACCGGCTGACACCGCACGACTCGTTCGACGAGGCCGTCGGTCCGCCCTCCGGGGCCGGGCCGGCGGCCTCGCCGCGTCAGGGGCCGTCGCTCAGGGCGCCAGGACCCGACGCAGCCACTCGACGGTGGGCACCAGCACCTCGGCGTCGAAGCGGGCATCCATGTGGGTTCCGCCGGTGAGGGTGGTGACCTGGGGCGGGTCGCCGGCCTCGTCGAGCGCGGCGACCAGCAGGCGGGACTGGCCGATGTCGACCACGCAGTCGGCGTCGCCGTGGGCGATCGAGAACGGCGGCAGCACGCCGGCGGTGGGGATGTAGGTGACGGGGTCGGCCCGCTCGGCGACGTCGATGTCGTACTGCATGGCGATCCCCAGCCAGCGCGACTCGTAGGCGTCGCCCGCGTCGTGGTTGTAGGGGTCGGCGCAGACGGCGTCGTCGCGCTCCATCTGCTGCATGGCCAGGAGGTCGACCGGGCCGAACCAGTCGACGACGGCCTGCAC
>CAMFLJ010000174.1 GCA_945957335.1 uncultured Actinomycetes bacterium
GTCGAGCACCTCGTCGAGGGCGGTGCCGCGCAGGGCCGGCCGCCCTCCGATCGGGGAGGTGCCCCCGGGCGCGCGTCCCACCACGACGAACTCCACGTTGCCGTCAGAGCCGGTGATGGGCGAGACCATGGCCCCCATGATGGTCGCTCCCGCCCCGTCGAGCGCGGTGGCCACCTCGCCCAGCACCCGGCGCCACACGGCGGGGTCGCTCACCACGCCACGGCCCTTCGACACCTCCGAGCGGCCGGCCTCGAACTGCGGCTTCACCAGGAAGGCGTAGACCGCGCCCGGGCGGCTCACCGCGAACACCGGATCGAGCACGAGGCGCAGGGAGATGAACGACAGGTCGCCGACGACCACGTCGACCGGCTCGCCGACCACGCGGGGGTCGAGCGTGCGCAGGTTGGTGCGCTCGACGTTGCGCACCCGGGGGTGGGCGACGAGCTTCTCGTGGAGCTGGTTGTGGCCCACGTCGACGGCGACGACCTCGGCCGCGCCGTGCTGGAGGGCGCAGTCGGTGAACCCACCGGTGGAGGCACCGCAGTCGAGCACCCGGGCCCCGTCGAGCAGGGGCGCCAGGCCGAACCGCTCGACCGCGCCCTCGAGCTTGGCCCCGGCCCGGCTGACCCAACGGGGCGGCGGGCCGTGCACGACCACCGCCTCACCCGGGCCCACCAGCCGGGAGGCCTTGGTGGCGGGGGCGCCACCCACCGTCACCCGCCCGGCGGCGATGTCGGCCTGGGCCCGCTCACGGCTGGGCGCCAGGCCCCGGCGGACGAGCTCGGCGTCGAGGCGCCGGCGGGTGCTCACGGGCGGCCTCGCTCAGCCGGCGGTGCCGTCGAGGACGTCGGCCACGAGCGTGGCCAGGTCGGGGGCCACCAGGTCGGCCGGCGGGTCGGTGGGCAGGTCGGCCTCGGTCGTGACGCCGCTCAGCACCAGGCCGAAGCGGTAGCCGAGGGCCACGGCGAAGCGGCCGTCGGTGTCGGGCCGGTCGCCCACCATCACCCCGTCGGGGCCGAGCCGCTCGCGCACCCAGTCGGCGGCGGGGGCGTGGGGCTTGCCCGCCACCTCGGGGCGGACGCCCGAGGCCGTCACGATCGAGGCGAGGATGGCGCCGCCCCCGGGCTTGATGCCGGCATCCATGGGATAGGTGGCGTCGTCGTTGGTGGCGAGCAGCCGGGCGCCGGCGCGCACCGCGGCCGAGGCGGTGTCCATCCGGTGGTAGTCGAAGGTGGGGTGGTAGCCGACGACGACCACGTCGAAGCGGCCGTGGGTGGCGGCCGGGTCGGAGGCGTCGACCACGTCGACGCCTCGCCGGCCCAGCTCCTCGACGATGCCGGGCCCGCCGCACACCAGGGCCCGCTCGCCGCCGGCGACCAGGCCGGCGGCCACGACGGCCGAGGTCACGATGTCGTCGCCCGGCTCGATCCCGTGGTCGGCGAGCTTGGCGGCCACGTCGGAGCGGCGGCCGAAGGAGTTGTTGGTCACGAACGCCACCCGCTCGCCGGCGGCCCGCAGCCGGGCGACGGCGTCGGCCGCCCCCGGGATGGGGCGCGCCCCGAGCCACACCACACCGTCGAGGTCGAGGGCCCACGCCATGGCGCCGAGTCTCGCACCCCGCGCCCCCTCCCCCGAACTGGCGGGAGGATCCGACCCTCCGGGGTCGGGCGCTCCGACGAGCTCGCTCGGCCTGCCGCACTGGTCGGAGGATGTGCCCTCAGGGGCCGTGCACTCCGACCGGGTCGGGGGTGGTGGAGGTCACCTCGGGTTCAGGCGGGCGTCGCCGGGGGATCTGCTAGGACTGTGCGGTGCCACGCTTCGAGCCCTTCCGGGGCATCCGCTACGACGTGCCCCGCCTCGATCCGCGCCGGGTGACAGCGCCCCCGTACGACGTCATCAGCCCGGCCGACCGCGAGGCGCTGCTGGCCGAGGCGGCCGAGAACGTGGTGCGGATCGACCTGCCCGTGGCCGACCCGTCGGCACCCGATGCCGACCCCTACGAGGTCGCCGCCGAGCTGTTCCGGCGGTGGCGGGCCGAGGGCGTGCTGGTCGACGACCCCGAGCCCTCCTTCACCGTCTACCGCATGGAGGCGCCCGACGAAGACGGCGTGGTGCGCCACACCACCGGCGTCGTCGGGGCCCTCGAGCTGAGCCGCCCCGGCGAGGGCGACATCCTCCCCCACGAGTTCACCACCCCGAAGGCCAAGAGCGACCGCCTCGACCTGCTCCGCTCGACCACCGCGAACCTGTCGCCGGTGTGGGGCCTCTCCCCCGCCGCCGGGCTGAGCGCCCTGCTCGAGTGCGACGACGAGCCGCTCGCCCACTTCGAGGCCGACGGCGTCGTGCACACGGTGTGGCGCATCTCCGACCCGGCGCGGGTCGACGCGATCCGTGCCGCCGTCAGCGCCGAGCCGATCGTCATCGCCGACGGCCACCACCGCTACGAGACCTCCCTCGCGTACCGCGACGAGCGCCGGGCGGCCTCGCCCGACGGCACCGCCGGTGGGGCGGAGTCGGTGCTGTGCTTCGTGGTCGAACTGGTCGACGACGAGCTCTCGGTGGGCCCGATCCACCGCCTCCTGTCGGGCCTCCCCGACGCCCTCGACCTGGTCGACGCGCTCTCGCCGTTCTTCGCGGTCGAGCCGCTCGAGCTCACCGGCACCGGCACCGTCCGGCGTCTCCAGGAGCTCGGCGGGCTGGCCCTCGTCACCCCGGCCGGTGCCTGGCTCCTGCGTCCCCGCCCCGAGGCCATGGCCGAGGCCCGCGACCTCGACTCGAGCCGCCTCGACGTGGCTCTCGCCGCCCTCGACGGGGTGTCGGTCGTCTACCAGCACGGTGTCGACAACGTCCGCGCCGCCGTCGCCTCCGGTGAGGCCCAGGCCGGTGTGCTCCTCCGCCCCGTCACCGTCGCCCAGATCCTCGACATCGCCCACGGCGGCGAGCGCATGCCCCCGAAGAGCACCTTCTTCTTCCCCAAGCCCCGCACCGGCATCACCTTCCGCGACCTCTCCTAGCCAGCCAGCCAGCTGGACGCGCGAGGCGAAGCCCCCTACCCAGGCGACCAGAGGGCCCTGCTCAGCGGGGAGCGACCACCACGTCGCGGGCCGACGCCAGCAAGGCGGGCCGCTCCCAGGCGGACGGGTGGCGTGCCCCGCAGGTCCGCCAATGTGGCCAGGCTCCGCACCCCAGACGCGACCATGACCGACTCGCGGGTTGCGGAGCCGGTCATGGCGGACGAGCGGGGTGCGGCGACCGGCCGCCCGCAGGCGGCCAGCCGCACGCACGTGGGACTACTCGACGGTCCAGGTCGCCCCGGAGTGGAGCAGGGCCTGGAGGTCGCCCGGGCCCTTGGCCTCGCCGGCGGCGACCAGCTGCGCCCCCACCATCGAGGCGTACTCGGGCCGCTCGACGCTGCGGAACACACCGATGGGCGTGGGCTCGTAGGGGCCGTGGCTGAGGCGCGAGAGCTGGAAGGCGAGGCCGGCGTCGGTCTCGTCGTGCACCAGCAGGTTGGCCTCGCCGACGTCGTCGACCTCGACGATGCGCACGCGGCCGTCATTGCCCATCATCACGCCGCGCTCGCTCTCGGCACCGAAGCGGATCGGCTCGCCGTGGACCAGCGGGATGAGCATGGACTCGCGGTTGGCCTTGCCGGTGATCTGCTCGAAGGCGCCGTCGTTGAAGACGTTGCAGTTCTGGAAGATCTCGACGAAGGACGCACCGTTGTGGGCGTGGGCCGCGGTCAGCGTGGCCTGCATGTGCTTGCGGTCCATGTCGTGGGTGCGGGCCACGAAGGTGGCCTCGGCCCCGAGGGCCACGCTGATCGGGTTGAACGGCTCGTCGAGCGAGCCGAGCGGCGTCGACTTGGTGACCTTGCCGACCTCGCTGGTGGGCGAGTACTGCCCCTTGGTGAGCCCGTAGATCTGGTTGTTGAACATCAGGATCGTGAGGTTCACGTTGCGGCGCAGCGCGTGGATCAGGTGGTTGCCGCCGATCGACAGCATGTCGCCGTCACCGCCGATGACCCAGACGTCGAGGTCGGGGCGGGCCACGGCGAGGCCGGTGGCGAAGGCGGGGGCACGGCCGTGGATGGTGTGTACCCCGTAGGTGTCCATGTAGTACGGGAACCGGGCGGCGCACCCGATGCCGGACACGAAGACGGTCTCCTCGCGCCGCACGCCCAGGTCGGGCATGAGGGTCTGGACCGCGGCGAGGATGTTGTAGTCGCCACAACCGGGGCACCAGCGGGGCTCCTGGTCGGAGGTCCAGTCCTTGCGGGTGGTGACGGGGATGGTGGTGTCAGTCATCGAGGGCCCCCAGGATGGCGGTCTCGAGCTCTCCGGCGGTGAACGGGAGGCCCTTGACCTTGGTCACGGACTTGGCGTCGACCAGGTACTCGGCCCGCAGCAGGCGGCTGAGCTGGCCCATGTTCATCTCCGGCACCACGACCTTGGGGTAGCGGTGCAGGATCTCGCCGAGGTTGGCGGGGAACGGGTTGAGGTGGGTGAGGTGCACGTGGGCGGCCTTGCGACCGCTGGAGCGCACCCGCTCGAGGGCGCCGTTGATGGCGCCCCAGGTCGAGCCCCAGCCGACGAGCAGGACCTCGGCGTCGTCGGCGTCACCCTCGACCACGGCGGCCGGGATGTCGTCGGCGATCCCGGCGACCTTGTCGGCCCGCAGGTGCACCATGCGCTCGTGGTTCTCGGGGACGTAGGAGATGTTGCCCTTGCCGTCCTCCTTCTCGATGCCACCGATGCGGTGCTCGAGGCCGGGCGTGCCCGGGATCACCCACGGGCGGGCGAGGGTCTCGGGGTCGCGGAGGTAGGGCCACAGCGTCCGGGAGCCGTCGTCCTCGACGTGGTTGGGCTCGGTGAGGAACGGCACCGAGATGTCGGGGAGGGTCGAGACGTCGGGGATCAGCCACGGCTCGGCACCGTTGGCGAGGTAGCCGTCGGTGAGCAGGAAGACCGGGGTGCGGTACTTCAGGGCGATCCGGGCGGCCTCGATGGCGGCGTAGAAGCAGCCCGACGGCGTGGACGCCGACACGATCGGCAGCGGCGACTCGCCGTGGTGACCGTACATGGCCAGCATGAGGTCGGACTGCTCGGTCTTGGTCGGCAGGCCGGTGGAGGGCCCGCCGCGCTGCACGTCGATGATGATCAGCGGCAGCTCGAGGCTGATGGCCAGGCCGATGGTCTCGGACTTGAGCGCCACGCCCGGGCCCGAGGTGGTGGTCACCGCGAGGTGGCCGCCGTAGGCCGCACCGAGCGCCGCACCGATGCCGGCGATCTCGTCCTCGGCCTGCACGGTGCGCACGCCGAAGTTCTTGTGCTTCGACAGCTCGTGGAGGATGTCGGAGGCCGGGGTGATCGGGTACGAGCCGAGGAACAGCGGGAGCTTCGACAGCTGCGAGGCGGCGACGAGGCCCCACGCGGTGGCGGTGTTGCCGCTGATCGAGGTGTAGACGCCCGACGGCTTCTCGTAGGGAGCGACCGTGTAGGGGTGGTCGAACAGCTCGGCGGTCTCGCCGAAGGCGTGGCCGGCCCGGAAGGCGGCGACGTTGGCGTCGCGGACCGTGGGCTTGGAGCCGAACTTCTCGTTGATCCAGTCGATGGTCACCTGCTCGGGGCGGGTGTACATCCACGAGATGAGGCCCAGCGCGAAGAGGTTCTTCGAGCGCTCGGCGTCGCGGGGCTTCACGCCCAGCGGCTCACAGGCCTGCTTGGTGAGCGAGGTCATGGGGATCTCGTAGGCGTTGAAGCCCTTGAGGTCGCCGTCGGTGAGCGGGTCGTGGCCCTCGGGGTAGCCGGCCTTGGCCAGCGCACGCTCGTCGAAGGCGTCGACGTTGATGATCACCGTGGCGCCCGGCTCGAGCTTCGGGAGCTCCGAGCGCAGCGCAGCCGGGTTCATCGCGACCAGCACGTTCGGGGCGTCGCCCGGCGTGGTGATGTCGTGGTCGGAGATGTGCACCTGGAAGGCGGAGACGCCGGCGACGGTGCCGGCAGGGGCACGGATCTCGGCGGGGTACTCCGGCAGCGTGACGAGGTCGTTGCCGAACAGCGCGCTGGCGCTGGTGAAGCGATCGCCCGTCAGCTGCATGCCGTCGCCGGAGTCGCCGGCGAAGCGGATGATGACCCTGTCGAGGGCCTCGGGCGCCACAGGTGGATCGGCCGTGGTGGACATGCAAACCCCTTTGTTCTGCTGTCCCGGCGCGTGAGCGTCGTGTCGTTGGGTGTGTGTCGTAGCTGGGCCCGCGGCCGGGGCCGCGGCTTTCGGTGCGTCTCGACGTGGGTCGGGGGCTGTGCGCCCGCGCTCCGCGCTGGTCACGCACCGCGGTCACGGTATCGGCTCCGTGACCCGGTCGGTGGGACGGACGTCACCGACCGGCCCACGGCTCGGAAGCCTACGCCGCGCGCCCGGGGTGGAAGCCAGACGACGGCGCCCACGGACCGGGTGCGCGGGCCTGCTCAGCCCTCGGCCTTCGGCGGCGCGAGCTGCCCGAGCGAACGGGCCACGGCCTCGCGGCAACGGGCGGTGGAGCGCGCCGACAGCACGCGGTCGGCCACGACCTCGGTGCGACTCGCGGTGGCGCCGCCGGCCCGGAAGAACCGGCGCCGGACGCGCCCCACCACGACGACGTCGGCCCCCTCGGCGAAGCCGGTGGCTGCGGCGGGCGGGTCGAACCAGCACACCGGCACCGACTCGGCCCGGGCGGCGTCGGGCCCGTCGGCGCGCACCGTGAGCTCGTAGGCGACGAGGGTCGAGCCCGACGGCAGGGCCCTGACCTCGGGCTCCCGGCTGAGCACGCCTCGGAGGACGACGAGGTTGGTGCCGGGCGGGGGCGCACCGACTAGAGCGGGCGGGGCGGCAGCCTCGGCGGTGGACGGGCGACGGACGGACATGGGGACCTCCCCGGGACGGCCGGTGTCGCAGCCCGGACGGGCGCGGCACCGGCGGTGCGGTGGGGGAAGTCGGGATCAGGCTACGGCGGGGGTGTGACAGCGCCCGCCGCTGCCACTAGCGCAGGGCCCGGAGCCGGGCGCGCACGTCGGCGAAGTCGGGGTCGACGCTGCGGATGCGCTGGAACAGGTCACGGGCCCGGGGCACCTCGCCCGCCCGCTCGTAGAGGTCGGCCAGGGCGTAGGCCCGGCGCAGGTGGTGCAGGCGGGGCCGCTTCGGGAACGACCAGCCCGTCTGCAAGAGGCGGATGGCGTCGACGACACGGTCGCGGTCGGCCAGCGACCCGGCCATCACGATGCGGCCCTCGGTGACGAGCTCGGCGTCGGGCGACGCGGCGCGCAGCTCGTCCCACAGCTCCTCGACCTGGGGCCACTGGCGCAGCGCCCGGTAGCAGTCGGCGAGCACGGGGTGCTGCTCGGTCGAGCCGGAGATCAGGCGGAACGCCTCGAGCTCGCGGGCGGCCTGGGTCCACTTCTCCTGCAGATAGAGGTTGAGCCCGTAGAGCTCGCGCACGGCGCCCACCGTCGGGGCCTCGTCGGAGAGCTTCTTCAGGATGCGGGCGGCATCGCCGTAGCGCTCGTGCTCGAAGTGCTCGGCCGCCTCGGCCAGGCGCCGCTCGACGCGCTCGCTGCGGGCGTTGCCCACGGCCTTCGCCAGCTGCTCGCGCACCTCGTCGGCGAGGTGGAGGGGCTCCGGGTCGGGGGCGGGGCGCGATCGGGAGGCGCCGCGGGCGACCGCGCCGGCGGCTTCGTCGCGGACCTCCTCGACCAGCACCCAGTCCTCGGCGGCGCGGGCGTCGCGGGCCGCGCGCTTCTCGGCGTCGGCGACCTCGGGGGCGTCGCCCCCCTCGGGGGCGGCGGACCGGCGGGCCGAGGTCGGCGGGCGGTTGGGCTTGGAGGCTTCGACCGCGTCCCGCCAGGCGCGGGACGCGCCGGCCACCCGGCG
>CAMFLJ010000175.1 GCA_945957335.1 uncultured Actinomycetes bacterium
GCCGCGGAAGAAGCCCTCGAGCTCCTGGATGATCTTGCCGTTGCCGCGCACCGGGCCGTCGAGGCGCTGGAGGTTGCAGTTCACGACCCACACGAGGTTGTCGAGCTGCTCGCGCCCGGCCAGCGAGATCGAGCCGAGGGTCTCGGGCTCGTCGGTCTCGCCGTCGCCGAGGAAGCACCACACGGTGGAGCCGCTGGTGTCGTCGAGGCGGCGGTTGTCGAGGTAGCGGCAGAAGCGGGCCTGGTAGATCGAGTTGAGCGGGCCGAGGCCCATCGACACCGTGGGGAACTCCCAGAAGTCGGGCATCAGCCACGGGTGCGGGTAGCTGCTCAGGCCGCCGCCGCCGATCTCGCGGCGGAAGTTGTCGAGGTGGCTCTCGTCGAGGCGGTGCTCGAGGAACGCCCGGGCGTAGACGCCGGGGGCGGCGTGGCCCTGGAAGTAGACGTGGTCGCCTGCGAGGCCGTCGTCCTTGCCCTTGAAGAAGTGGTTGAAGCCGACCTCGTAGAGCATCGCCGAGGAGGCGAAGGACGAGAGGTGGCCACCGATGCCGTCGGCGTGCTTGTTGGCGTAGACGACCATCACCGCGGCGTTCCAGCGCATCAGGCGGCGGATGCGCTTCTCGAGCGCCTCGTCACCCGGGAACCAGGGCTGCTCCTCGCGGGGAATGGTGTTGATGTAGGGCGTCTGCACCTCGGCCGGCGTGCCGACCTGGAGCTCGCGGGCCCGCTCGGTGAGGCGGGACACGAGGTAGCGGGCGCGCATCTTGCCGCGGGCGTCGACCACTGCGTCGAGCGAGTCGAGCCACTCCGCCGTCTCGCCCGGGTCGGAGTCCGGGAGCTGGCTGACGAACTGGTCGATGTTCGACATTCGGGGTGCCTCTCGTGTCGTGTCTGTCGTGTCGTGCGGTGTGCGTTCGGTGTCGGTCGCGTTCCCCGACGTCCATGATGCCGTGGCGGCCTCGGTTACCGGTGGGTAGCGGATGAACACTCGGTGACCAGGTGCGCGACGGCCCGGGGGGACGGTCGTCCGTCGGACCTGTGACACGCTGAGAAGGTGACGACGGTCGCCTACACAGACGGTGCGTGCAGCGGGAACCCGGGGCCCGGAGGGTGGGCCTGGGCGGTGCCCGGAGGGGCGTTCGCCGCGGGCGCCGAGGCCCACACCACCAACCAGCGCATGGAGATCTGCGCGGCGTTCGAGGCGGTCAAGGCGCTGCCCGGCCCCCTCGAGATCGTGAGCGACTCGACCTACGTCGTGAACTGCTTCCGCGACCGCTGGCACGAGGGGTGGCGCAGGAAGGGCTGGCTCAACTCGCAGCGCAAGCCGGTGGCCAACCGCGACCTGTGGGAGCCGTTCGTCGAGCTCGTGCTGGAGCGCGGTGACGTGACCTTCCGGTGGGTCAAGGGCCACGCCGGCGACCCCATGAACGACCTCGTCGACCGGCTCGCGGTCGAGGCGGCCAAGGAGCAGGAGCCTCGCTCCGGTGACGAGCCGCCCACCGACCTGGGCCCGGCCGACTCGCCGCGCAAGAAGTCGGCTCCGGCTGCGTCGGTGCCCGTCGGCACCGTGTCGGAGGAGACCACGGCCGCGCTGCGGGCCCAGGCGGTGTCGACCTCGGTGGCGCCGGGCCGCCCCTACGCCGGGCACGCCCTGCTCGTGGTGGGCCACCGGCCGCCCGTCGTCGATCCCGAGGGCGACCCGGTCGACACCGGTGAGCTCATCGACTCGCTGATCGGGGAGCTCACCGACCTCGAGGCCGAGCACCCCGACCTGGTCGTGGTCACCGGCCTGCGCCAGGGCACCGAGCAGCTCGCGGCCGAAGCTGCCGTGGGCTCGGGCCTGCCGTACGTGGTGGTGCTCCCGTGGCCCGACCCCGCCGCCGGGTGGGACGACTCGGCCCGCGAGCGCTTCCTCGAGCTGGCCGAGGAGGCCGACCAGGTCGTGCTCCTGCAGGAGGAGATCCCCGACTCGCGCCAGGGGCAGGTGGCGGCGATGGCCCGGCGCGACGCGTGGCTCGCCCGCAACGTCGACGGCGCCGTCGTCGTGTGGGACGGCGCCGATGAGGCCGTCGGCCGCTTCCACCGCAGCCTCGTCGACCACCTCGGCGACGCCGCCGTGACGGTCGTGAAGCCCCGATGACGAGGCGGGTCGGGAGCGACACCGGCGGGACCTTCACCGACCTGGTCGCCGACGACGGCACCGTCACCAAGGTGCCCTCCACGCCGCACGACCCGGGTGAGGCGGTGCGCTCGGGACTGACCGAGCTGCTGGGCCGTGGGGTGGTGCCCGAGGTGCTGGCCCACGGCACCACGGTGGCCACCAACGCGCTGCTCGAGCGGACGGGCGCGACCGTCGCCCTCGTCACCAACGAGGGCTTCGCCGACGTCATCGAGATCGCCCGCCAGGACCGTCCCTCGCTGCACGACCCGGCGGTGGTGCGGCCCGAGCCGCTGGTGCCGCGCGAGCTGCGCCTCGAGGTGGCGGGCCGGCTGTCGGCGGCGGGTCGCGAGGTCGAGCCGCTGGGCGACCCGCCCGTGATCCCCGACGGGGTCGAGGCGGTGGCGGTGTGCCTGCTGCACAGCGACATCCAGCCCGCCCACGAGATGATCATCGGCATCGACCTCGAGCTGGCCGGCCACGACGTCACCCTGTCGAGCGACCTCTCGCCCGAGTACCGCGAGTACGAGCGCACGGTCACGACCGTGGTCAACGCCTACCTGCGGCCGCGGTGCCGCGCCTACCTCCGCGACCTGGCCGAGGCCGCCGGCACCGTGCAGGTGATGACGTCGGCCGGCGGGTTGGTGCCGGCCACCAGCGCCGCCGAGCGCCCCGCGGCCCTGCTGCTTTCCGGCCCGGCCGGCGGCGTGCTCGCCGGGGCCCAGGCCGCCGCCGTCAACGGCTTCCCCGACGCCGTCACCTTCGACATGGGCGGAACCTCCACCGACGTCTGCCTGGTGCTCGGCGGCCAGCCGGCGCCGACCGCGGAGCGCGAGGTGGCGGGCCTGCCCGTGCGGATGCCGTCGCTCGACGTGCACACCATCGGCGCCGGTGGCGGTTCGATCGCCCACCTCGACGACGGCGGTGCGCTGGTGGTCGGGCCCCGCAGCGCGGGCGCCGTGCCCGGTCCGGCCTGCTACGGCCGGGGTGGCACCGAGGCCACGGTCACCGATGCCGACCTCGTCGCCGGGCGCATCCCGACGTGGGCTGCGTTCCCGGGCCTCGGCGCGCTCGACGTCGACGCCGCCCGCGCCGCGCTCGATGCCGCCGGCGTGACGGCCGACGGCGTGATCGCGGTGGTCGACGCGGCGATGGAGGAGGCGGTCCGCGTCGTCACCGTCGAGCGCGGCGTCGACCCGCGCGACCTCGCCCTCGTCGCCTTCGGCGGGGCCGGGCCGCTGCACGCCTGCGCCATCGCCGACGCGCTGGATATGGCGGCGGTGATCGTGCCGGCGCGCGCCGGCGTGCTCAGCGCGGTGGGCATCCTCGGGGCGCCGCTCCAGGTCGACCTGGTGCGCTCGGTGCCCGACCCGCTCGACCATGCGCTGGCCCGTCGGCTGAGCGACGAGCTGTGGAACGAGGCGCGCGAGCGCCTGCTGCGCCAGGTCGGCTACGAGCCGGGGGAGGGTGACGACCTGCCGCCCCACGTGATCGTGCACCTCGACGCCACGTTCGACTGCCGCTACGAGGGCCAGAGCCACGAGCTGAACGTGCGCCACCCCCGGCGCTTCCACCGCGAGCACCGGCTGCGCAACGGCTACGAGCGGCCCGACCACCCCGTCGAGGTCGTGGCCGTGCGGGCCCGGGCGTGGGTCGACTCGCCGGTGCGGGTCGGCGACCTGCCCGCTCCCGAGCGGCGCGGCGCCCACGGCCCGAGCGTGATCGCCGAGCCCGACTGCACGATCTGGGTGCCCGAGGGCTGGACCGCCGAGCCCGGCGCCGCCGGTGCCCTCGTCCTGCGCCGGTGGGACCGATGACGCTCCCGACGTTCCTCGAAACGGTGCGCCGAACCTGCCCTCTAGGGCAGGAAAGGCGCACCGTTTCGGGTCCCGACGGGCGGGGGCGTCGATGACGCTGGACGCCGCCGCCCTGCAGGTGCTGATCGCCCGGCTCACCGGCATCGCCACCGAGATGGGCGCGGTGCTGGCCCGCAGCGCGTTCAGCCCCAACATCAAGGAGCGCCACGACCACTCCGCCGCGCTGTTCACGCCCGAGGGCGAGCTGCTCGTGCAGGCCGAGCACATCCCGGTGCACCTCGGCTCGATGCCGGCGTCGGTCGCCGAGGTGCTCGCCCGGTTCGGGCCCGGCACCGACGGCTGGCCCCGGGTCGCAGCGGGCGGGCAGGTGATCCTGAACGACCCGTTCGCCGGGGGCACCCACCTCAACGACGTCACGGTCGTGGCGGCGTGCGTGGTCGACGGCGAGCTCGTCGGGTGGGTGGCCAACCGGGCCCACCACGCCGACGTCGGCGGCGCCGCACCCGGCTCGATGCCGGCCGACGCGGTCGAGGTCTTCGCCGAGGGACTGCGCCTGCCGCCGGTGGTGCTCACCGACGAGGTGCGCGAGCTGCTGTGCGCCAACTCGCGCACTCCGGACGAGCGCCGGGGCGACCTCGACGCCCAGGTCGGTGCCAACCGACGAGGGGTCGAGCGCCTGGCCGGCCTGCACGCGTCGTCGGACGGCAGGCTGCCCCTCGACGAGGTGCTGGCCCACGGCGAGCGCCGCATGCGCGCCGCGCTCGCCGCCCTGCCCGACGGCACCTGGCGCTTCGCCGACGTCGTCGACTCGTTCGGCCCCCGGCCCGAGCAGCAGGTCGAGACCCATGTGGGCGTCGAGCTGCGAGTCGAGGGCGACACCATCACCTTCGACCTCACCGGCTGCGACCCGCAGCGCGCCGGCAACGTCAACGCGGTGCGGGCCGTCACGGTCAGCGCTGCGGTCTACGCCCTGCGGTGCGCTCTGCCACCCGACATGCCGGCCAACGGAGGTGCCCTCCGGCCGGTCACCGTGGTCACCACGCCGGGCACGATCGTCGACGCGCTCCCGCCGGCGGCGGTGGGTGCGGGCAACGTCGAGGTGAGCCAGCGCGTGGCCGACCTCTGCCTCGGCGCGCTCGCCCTCGCCCTGCCGGGGACCCTTGGCGGCGCCTCACAGGGGACGATGAACAACCTGCTCATCGGCGGCACCGATGACGGTGGTCGGGCGTGGGTGTACTACGAGACCGTCGCCGGCGGGCAGGGCGGCCGGGTGCAGGGCCCGGGCATGAGCGGGGTGCACACCGCCATGACCAACACCCGGAACACGCCGATCGAGGCGCTCGAGCGGGCGTTCCCGCTGCGGGTCCGCCGCCTCTCGCTGCGGCGGGGGAGCGGCGGCGCCGGCGCCCATGCCGGTGGTGACGGTGTGGAGCGCGAGGTCGAGCTGCTCACCGACGCCACCGTCTCGCTCATCACCGAGCGCCGCCGCAGCGCGCCGTGGGGCACCGAGGGCGGCGGTGCCGCGGCACCGGGCGAGAACTGGCTGCTGCCCGGCGGCTCGGCCGACGACGCGGTGGCGCTGCCCGACAAGGTCACCATCGACGTGCAGGCGGGCGACGTGATCCGCCTCCTCACCCCCGGCGGCGGGGGCTGGGGCATCCCCGGCACCTGAGCCGCCGGCGCGGGATCGTCAGGCCGTCGACGGCTACGAGGGCGACGACGGCGGCACGGGCCGGAGCAGAGGCTCGAGGGCGTCGGGGTCGTCGATGACCGAGACGAGGCCCCCGGTGAGGTGGTCGAGGTCGCCGGCCGCGATGCGCACGGCGAGGCGGCCGGCCTCGGTGCCGTCGTCCTGCCAGGGCAGCCACGACCCGGGATCGGCCCCTCCCGTCGTCGCGAGGTCGTCGGTCAGCCGGGTGCGGACCCTCCCGGGGGCGATCGAGAGCGCCCGCACCCCGTGGGGGAGGCACTCGACCGCGACCTGCTCCATGAACATGAGCACCGCGCCCTTGGCGGCGACGTAGGAGCTGTTGGCCACTGCGTTGGCGGGCTGGCGGTCGTCGGGCCCGAAGGCCGAGAGCTGCATGGCGCGGCGGCTGCTGACCGTGACGATCCGGCCCTGCCCGCGCTCGACCATCCTCGCGAGCGCGGCGTGGGTGGGCAGCACGGTCATGCGCAGGTTGGCGTCGACGTCGTCGCACCACTGGGCGGCGTCGCCCGCCCACACGGGCCCGTGGGCCCGCCCGATCCCCGCGCTGTTCACGAGGAGGTCGAGCGGGCCGAGGTGCTCCTCGGCCTGTGCGATCGCGGCAGGTGCAGCCGTCGCGTCGGTCAGGTCGGCGGGGAGGGCGACGGCACGCCCGCCGAGATCCTCGATCTCGGCCGCGACCGAGCGCAGCTCGGCCTCGCTCCTCGCCACCAGTGCCACCGCCGCACCATCGGCGGCCAGCGCCAGGGCGATGCGTCGTCCGATGCCCCGGCCACCACCGCAGACGACGGCGACACGGCCGTCGAGGCGGGTGGCAGGGCCGTGGTTCATCGCCTCGCTCGGCGGATGCCGCCGTAGATGACGCCCTTGGTGATGACGTCGATGAGGATCGGCTGCACCGCCCAGTGCGGCACCCGGAACCACTTGCCGTTGGGCTGGTAGACGGTCATGCCGTCCTCCTGGGGCCCGATGATCGAGCCCCACCGGTGCTCCGGCGCCACGTAGGGCTTGGCCTTCCCGGGGGTGCCGGCCACCAGCGCCTTCACGTTGTTCACGACCAGGCGGTAGGCCCAGTTGCGGGCCGACGAGCGGTGCGGGTCGGTGGCCGCGACGTCGCCGACGGCGAACACCTCGGGCCGGCCGGGCACGTGCAGGTCGGGCTCGACGCGCACGAAGCCCTGCTCGTCGAGGACCTCGGCGGGCAGGAAGGCGGTGTTGGGCTTCACCGCGCCGACGGCCCACAGCACGAGGTCGACCTCCACGGGATCCTGGCCGGTGGAGAACGAGATGGGGCCCGGGGTGAGGTCGTCGAGCGCGAACCCCTCGGGCACCGCGGCGCGGTGACCGGGGTGGAGGTGCACGCCGGCGGCGGCGAGCTCCTTGGCGAGGTGGTGGCGCACCTTCGGGTGGTAGCCCGGCAACGGCTCGTCCTGGCCGTAGAAGAGGTGCACGGCCTTGTCGGGATGGCGGCGGGCGAGGTTGGCCGCCGCGCTGACGCCGGTGGCGCCACCGCCGACCACGCCGATCGAGGCGGCCTCGGCGATGCGGGCCCCCTGGGCGTCCATCTCGTCGCGCACCTCGGCGAGCGACTCGACGCGGTCCTTGCGCCAGAAGCCGTTGCTGACGCCGGTGGCGATGACCAGCACGTCGTAGCCGAGCACCACCGGCGGGCCGTCGGGCACGTCGACGGTGACCCGACGCCCGTCGAGGTCGACGCCGGTGATGGCGCCGTGCACGACGTGCACCCGGTCGAGCTTGCGGAACCGGTCGAAGGTCGTGAGGTTGTTCCGGCTCCAGAACTCGGGCCGGGCCAGGCGGTTGCCCAGCTCCTGCCCGCTCACCAGCGCCGGGCGCGTGGCGATGCCGGTCACGTCGAACCCCTTGCCGAGGTTCGATGCCACCAGCACCCCGGTGTCGCCCATGCCGGCGACCACCACCTTGGGTCGTCCCCCCATCACCTGCTCCTCCTGGTCGGGCCGCACGGTAGTGCCCGGGCCCGGTCGGTCCGGGAGGTCGGCCCTGTCGGCCTCCCTCCCGGAGCGTGCTCACCCCGCCGGGGTGCTCCGCCCTGCGCGTGCCGTCAGGCGTCGCGGCGGGGGAGCTTCCAGCCCGGTCGGGCGAAGTGGCACGTGTAGCCGTTGGGGATCCGCTCCAGGTAGTCCTGGTGCTCGGGCTCGGCCTCCCAG
>CAMFLJ010000176.1 GCA_945957335.1 uncultured Actinomycetes bacterium
ATCCCGTTCATCGGGAGCGCGCTGCTCCTCTTCGCCATGGGCGCGGCGCTGGCGTACCTGATCCTGGTGCCCACCCTCGACTTCCTGGTGAACATCGGCGGGTCGAGCATCGCGCCCCTCTACACGGCGTCGAGCTACATCACCCTCATCGTCTGGATGATGCTGGCGTTCGGGGTGGGCTTCGAGTTCCCCGTCGTCATCGTCGCCCTCGAGCTGCTCGGGGTCGTCACGCCCCGCCGGCTCATCGGCTGGTGGCGACCCGCCTCGGTGATCATCGTGATCATCGCCGCGGTGATCACGCCCTCGGGCGACCCGATCTCGATGACCGCCCTCGCCATCCCGATGCTGGTGCTCTACTTCGCCTCCATCGGGGTCGGTGCGCTGATCCTCATGCTGCGGGGCCGCAAGGAGCGCAAGTCGGCCGCTGCCGGCGTCGACGCCGACGACTGAGCCCACGACCACCCGCACCACGTCCGACGAGGCGGGGGAGCAGGCACGGGGCCCGTTCGGGCCGGCCCTAGCCTGGGCCGGGTGACCGCGACCGCCGGGAGGGGCTTCACCCTCGACCGCTTCCAGACCGAGGCGATCGAGGCCATCGACGCCGGCCGGTCGGTGCTGGTCAGCGCGCCCACGGGCTCGGGCAAGACCGTGGTGGCCGAGCACGCCGTGGCCGCGGCCCTGGCCTCGGGCGGTCGGGCGTTCTACACGACCCCGATCAAGGCGCTCTCGAACCAGAAGTACCACGACCTCGTGCGCCTCCACGGGGTCGACGCCATCGGCCTGCTGACGGGCGACACGGCGGTGAACGGCGACGCCCCGGTGGTGGTGATGACCACCGAGGTGCTGCGCAACATGATCTACAGCCGCTCGCCGGCCCTCGAGCGCCTCGAGTGGGTCGTGCTCGACGAGGTGCACTACCTGCAGGACGCCTACCGGGGCCCGGTGTGGGAGGAGGTCATCGTCCACCTCCCGCCCAGCGTGCGGCTCGTGTGCCTGTCGGCCACGGTGTCGAACGCCCACGAGCTGGCCGACTGGATCAGCACGGTGCGGGGCCCCACGTCGGTGGTGGTCGAGGACCGCCGCCCGGTCACCCTCGACAACTGGTTCCTCGTCGACGACACCCAGGCCGACCAGCTGGTGCTGCTGCCGACCCTCGTCGACGGCCGGGCCAACCCCGAGGGCTCGCGCTTCGACACCGACCCCCGCGACACCTGGAGGGGGCGCGGCGGTGGCCGGCCCCGGCGGCGCTTCGCCACGCCGCGGCGGGTCGAGGTCGTCGAGCTGCTCGCGTCGCGCGACATGCTCCCGGCGCTCTACTTCATCTTCAGCCGGGCGGCCTGCGACGACGCCGTCACCGCCTGCCTCGGCGCCGGCCTGCGCTTCACCGAGGCCGACGAGCGCGAGCGCATCCGCGAGATCGTCGAGCGCCACGTCGCCCACCTGAGCGACGACGACCTGAGGGTGCTCGAGTACGACCGGTGGCTCACCGGCCTTGAGGCGGGCATCGCCGCGCACCACGCCGGGATGGTGCCGCCGTTCAAGGAGGCGGTCGAGGCCTGCTTCGTCGAGGGCCTGGTGAAGGTGGTCTTCGCCACCGAGACGCTGGCCCTGGGCATCAACATGCCCGCCCGCACGGTGGTGATCGAGAAGCTCACGAAGTTCACCGGCGAGCGCCACGAGTTCCTGACCGCGGGGCAGTACACCCAGCTCACCGGGCGTGCCGGGCGCCGCGGCATCGACGACCACGGCCACGCCGTCGTCCTGTGGTCGCCCTTCGTCACCTTCGACGAGGTGGCCGGGCTGGCGTCGAGCCGCAGCTTCCGCCTCACCAGCGCCTTCCGCCCCACCTACAACATGGCCGCCAACCTGGTGCGCCGGTACCCGGCCGACGAGGCCCACCGGCTGCTCGGGCTCTGCTTCGCCCAGTACCAGGCCGACGCCGACGTGGTGCGCCTCGAGCAGCGGCTCGACCAGCGCCGGGCCACCCTCGACGAGCTGCGGGCCGCTGCCACCTGCGACCGGGGTGACGTGGCCGAGTACCGCCTCCTCCTCGAGGGCGAGCGCTCGCCGAAGGGAGCACCGGCCGGTGGCCGTGGCACCGCCGTGGAGGACGGGCTGCGGGCCCTGCGCCCGGGCGACGTGCTGTGGCTCGACGGCTCGGGCGGGCACGGCCGCGTCGCGGTGCTGTCGGTGTCGCACCGCAAGGGCGGGTCGGTGCGGGTCAAGGCGCTCACGGCCAACCGCCGGGTGCTGGGCCTCGGCGCGGCCGACTTCGAGGAGCCGCCCGAGGTCGTGGGCCGCCTGGCCATGCCCACGCCGTACACGCCGATGAAGCCCGCCTTCCAGCGCCAGGTCGCCGCCGACCTCGAGCGCGTCGCCGGTGGCGGCCCGGGCAGGGGCAGGGGTCGGGGCGACCGCAAGGGCCGCAGCGGCGGCCAGGGGCGGGCTCGGGACCCGCAGGGGAGGCCCGACCGGGATGCCCTGCTCGACCACCCGGTGCACGCCTGCCCCGACCGCGACGACCACCTCCGGGCCCTGCGGCGCGCCGAGCGCCTCGAGCGCGAGATCGCCGACACCGAGCGGCGTGTCCGCACCCGCACCGGCTCGCTCGTCGACCAGTTCGACCGGGTGCTGCAGCTGCTGGAGGGCTGGGGCCACCTCGACGGGTGGGCGCTGACGGGGCGCGGCGAGCAGCTCGTGCGGATCTACCACGAGTGCGACCTGCTCATCGCCGAGGCGTTGGAGGAGGGGCTGTTCGACGACCTGCCCCCCGACACCACCGCCGGGCTGGCCTCGGCCTTCGTCTACGAGTCCCGCAACTCCGGGCCCGACCTCGAGCCGTGGTTCCCGAGCCGCGCCGTCGCCGACCGTGCCGACCGGCTCGTCCAGCTGGCCGTCGAGCTCAACGTCGACGAGCGGGGCCTCGGCCTCCCGACCACCCGCACCCCCGACCCGGCCTTCTTCCCGCTCGCCCACGCATGGGCGGCCGGTGACCGGCTCGACCACGTGCTGGGCGACGAGGGCCTCACCGGCGGCGACTTCGTGCGCACCACCAAGCAGCTGATCGACCTGCTGCGCCAGCTCGGCGACGCCGCCGGCAACCGGGACACCGCCGCCAGCGCTCGCCGGGCGGCCGACGCCATCCACCGCGGCGTGGTGGCCGCCTCGTCGACGATCTCCACCGGCGAGGGCGACGACGACGATGACACCGGGGGAGCGGGCACCGACGACACCGCCGGCGGCGACGACGCCGGGGTCGACGGGCTGGCCGAGGGCCACCGGCCGTGACGATCGGGAAGGGCACCCCCTACGGCCGGCTGGCCCCGCTGGCCGCCGACGGCGTGGTGGTGGCCTCCGATGCCGAGGCCGCCGCGGTCGTGACCGAGGCCCGGCGCGCCGGACGTCCGGTGCCGCCGCTCGGCCTGCTCGGCGGCGACCTGTGCCGCACGCTCGGGGGCCTCGGCGACCGCGAGCGGCTCCACGGCCCCGACGCCACGACCTTCCCCGTCGACCTCGGCTGCGTGCTGCTCGACGGCCGCCTCCACTGGTTCGTGGCCCACCTCGCCGCCCACCGACGGGCGTGGCAGGGCCGCTTCGCCGTGGCCATGAACGCCGAATGGCTGGGTGAGCTGGATCTCGGCCCCCGCGCCCACCCGGGTGACGGCCTGCTCGACGTCACCGAGGGCTCGCTCGGCCTGCGCGAGCGCCTCGCCGCCCGGCGCCGGGCCCGCACGGGCACCCACCTGCCCCATCCGGGCCTGCGCACCCGCCGCAGCGCGGCGGTGAGCCTCAGCTTCCCCGACGCCGTGCCGGTGCACCTCGACGGGGTGGCGGTGGGCTCGGCGCGGGAGCTCGTGCTCCACCTCGAGCCCGACGCGCTCACCGTGGTCGTCTGAGTCCGGACCGCCACCGAGCGGGCGGTAGCCTCGCCCCCCATGGACGTGGAGCAGGCGAAGGCGAGGATCTGCGACGAGGTCGACGGCCGGGCCGCGACCCTGATCGCCACCTCCCACGAGATCCACGACCATCCCGAGGAGAACTTCGCCGAGCACCACGCCCACGACCTGCTCACCGGGCTGCTGGAGGGCGAGGGGCTGACGGTCGAGCGCCACGCCTACGGCCTCGACACCGCCTTCGAGGCCCGCGCCGGGTCCGGCGGCCCGACCGTGGCAGTGCTGCTCGAGTACGACGCCCTGCCCGGCATCGGCCATGCCTGCGGGCACAACATCATCGCCGCGGCGGGCCTGGGTGCCGGTCTGGCGGCGGCCGCCCTGGCCGACGAGCTGGGCGGCCAGGTGCGCATCCTGGGCACGCCCGCCGAGGAGGGCGGTGGCGGCAAGGTGTTCATGGTCGATCGGGGCGCCCTCGACGGGGTCGACGCGGCGATGATGGTCCACCCCGCCGACGCCGACCTGCGGTGGATGACCACCATCGCGATCCAGCGCCTCGACGTCGTCTACACCGGCCACGAGGCCCACGCCGCGGCGGCGCCGTGGAACGGCCGCAACGCCCTCGATGCCGCGGTGCTCGGCTACATGAACGTGGCCGCCCTGCGCCAGCACATCCGGCCCCACGAGCGCATCCACGGCATCTTCACCGACGGCGGCCAGAAGCCGAACATCGTTCCCGCCCGCGCCGCCATGCACTGGTACGTGCGGGCCGTCACCCTCGACGAGCTCGAGCCGCTCAAGTCGCGGGTCCTCGACGCCCTGCGCGCCGGAGCCCTCGCCACCGGCTGCGACGTCGAGCACACGTGGCTCGAGCCGCCCTACGCCGACCTGCGCGGCAACCAGCCCCTCTGCGACCTCTACGCCGGCAACTCCGAGCGCCTCGGGCGCCACGTGGCGGTGCCGGGGGAGGGCGACGAGGTGGTGGGCTCGACCGACATGGGCAACGTGTCCTACGCGGTCCCGGCGATCCACCCGATGATCGCGGTGGCCCCGAAGGGCGTGAGCATCCACACCCCGGAGTTCGCCGTCCACGCCGCCGGGCCCGCCGGCGACGCCGCCGTGCTCGACGGCGCCAAGGCGATGGCGATGACCGTCGCCGACCTCTGGCTCTCGCCCTCCGCCCTGGCCGACGCCAGGGCCGCCTTCGAGAGCACCCAGCCGTGACCGGGGCCTGTCCCAGGGTCCGCGTCGCCGCGTCCGGCCTGCCGTACGCTCGCCGCCCGTGAGCGTCTACGTCGCCGAGGACTTCAGCGCCGACGAGGCCGACATCCTGCGGCGGTACTTCACCAACCTCGACGGCCCGGTCTTCGCCCTGGTCAACCTGCCCGAGGTCGTGAAGGGCGCCCTGTTCGCCCGCTACTCGCGCTCGCCGAAGAGCCTGCGGCGCCTGTTCCTCGACGAGTTCGTCGGGGAGCTCGACATCACCGGCGACGCGTCGATCGACGCCACCGTCGGGCTGCGCCGGGCCGAGGAGCTCTACGACCGGGTGTTCTTCGAGTACGGCGACGACTCGGTGGCCCAGCTCGGAGGCGTCCACCTGGCCTGCGAGCAGGCCTCGAACCTGCTCACCAAGATCCTCGAGTGGGGCCGCCTGATGGCCTACCTCGAGCAGTCGACCCGCTACATCGCGTACGACGCCCGCCTGCCCAACACCGGCCGCTACCGGTACTACCGGCCGCCGGAGGTCCTGCAGTCCGAGGACCACAAGCTCGGCACCCGCTACGTGGGCGACATGGACCGGCTCTTCGACACCTACGCCGAGCTGCTGCCGGTGCTCGTCGACCACTTCCGCGACACCATCGCCAAGGACGAGGCCGACAGCGACTTCGTCTACCGCCAGGCCATCCGGGCCAAGGCCTTCGACTCGCTCCGGGGCATCCTGCCCGCCGCGGCCCAGTCGAACGTCGGCATCTACGGCACCGGCCAGGGCTACGAGGCCCTGCTGCTGCGGATGCGCTCGCACCCGCTGCCCGAGTCGCGTGCCTACGCCGACCTCATGCTCGCCGAGCTGCGCAAGGTCATCCCCTCGTTCCTGAAGCGCGTCGACCTCGACGACCGTGGCGTGGCCTGGAGCAACTACTTCGAGGGCAGCCGCACCGCGATGGACGAGGTGGCGGCGCGCCTGTTCCCGACCGACCTCGACGTCGACCCCGCCCCGGTGGTCACCCTCGTCGACCACGACCCCGACGCCGAGGTGAAGCTGGTCACCAGCGCCCTCTACTCGCACCTGAGCCTGCCCGAGGCCCAGATCGAGGCCCGGGTGCGGCGCATGGGCACCGCGGATCGCATCGCCGTGCTGCGGGCCTACGAGGGCGATCGGGCCAACCGCCGCCACAAGCCGGGCCGGGCCCTCGAGCGCTCGTCGTACCGCTTCGACGTCCTGGCCGACTACGGCGCCTTCCGCGACCTCCAGCGCCACCGCATGCTCACCATCGAGTGGCAGAAGCTCACCCCGCACCACGGCTACACCCGGCCCGAGGCCGTCGAGTCGGCCGGGGCCGCCGAGCGCTTCGACGAGGCCATGACCCGCTCCGCGGAGCTCTACGAGGCGCTCTCGGGCCCGTTCCCGGACGACGCCTCCTACGCCGTGTCGCTGGCCTACCGCATCCGCTTCGTGATGCAGATGAACGCCCGCGAGGCCATGCACCTCATCGAGCTGCGCACCACGCCCCAGGGCCATCCGGCGTACCGCCTGGTGGGCCAGGAGATGCACCGCCTCATCGCCGAGGAGGCCGGGCACCCGGCCATCGCCGAGATGATGCGGTTCGTCGACAACAGCGCCGAGCCCGAGCTCGAGCGCCTCCAGGCCGAACGCCGGGCCGAGAACCGCCGCCTCGGCCGCTGAGCCCCGCCGGGGTGACGAACGGCCCACCCCGGCAGTGAGGCGAACGCGCCCCCGGCGGGGTAGAACGCAGACCCGCGTATCTGCCTATGATCCGCCGCACCCCCCACCTGCCGCCTGCACCACCCTCTCGCCGGCGCCGACACCGAGGACACCATGGCTGACGACGAACCGATCGACGACGAGGACTTCGAAGAGGAGGTCCTCGATGACGAGGAGCTCGACGAGGACCTCGACGACGAGACGCTCGTGGTCGACGACGACATCGAGGGTGACGACGAAGAGGTCGCCGTCGTCGAGGACGACGACGAAGAGGAAGAGGTCGTCCCGGCCCGCGCCAAGCGCGAGGACGACGAGGACGACGACGACGAGCTCGACCCCGACGACGTCGAGGCCGATCTCGATGCCATCCTGAAGGACCGCATCGCCGCGGCCGACGACGACGAGGACGAGGACGAAGAGGTCGTCCCCGAGCCGAAGTCGGCCGCCGAGGTCGCCGAGGGCGTCACGCCGAAGAAGGCGAACGAGTTCATGTGCACCGGGTGCTTCCTGCTCGTCAACGCCGGCCAGTTCGGCCCTCCCGGCCAGCGCACCTGCCCGGTCGGCGAAGCCGTCTGCCCCGCCATCGAGAAGCTCGAGAAGGGCAAGTAGCCATGGCCGAGGACGAGACCGTGTCGAGCGAGCCGACCGAGGGCGACGGCACCACCGACGCGCCGGCGGCCCACGACCCGGTCGACGCGCTCCTCGACCTCTGCGTGTACGCACCGCTCGGCTTCGTCACCGATGCCCGGCGGGTGGTGCCCGAGCTGGCCCAGAAGGGCCGGGCCCAGGCCGCCATGGCCCGCATGATCGGGGAGTTCGCCGTCAGCTGGGGCAACACCAAGCTCCAGAGCGCCATGAACGACGCCCAGGACACCGCGGTCGACGTGCTGCGTCGCCTCGGCGTGGCCTCGCCCGAGCCGGAGCAGGCCCCGGGTGCGCCCGTCACCGACGTCCACGAGGCCGCTGCGGCCCCGGCGCCGGCCGCCGGTGGTGCCGACACCCCGGCCTGGCTCGAGGGCCGCAC
>CAMFLJ010000177.1 GCA_945957335.1 uncultured Actinomycetes bacterium
AGGCGCCGAACCACGGGTGCGGCACGTGGCCGGCGATGGAGCTCATGCCGACGAACGAGCCGCCGCCGGCGGCGACGAGGTGCGGGGCGGCGTACTTCACCGAGAGCATCGTGCCGAGCACGTTGAGGTGGAGCACGCGGGTGAACTCGGCGGTGTCCTGCAGGTGGTACGGGCCCATGCCGCCGCCACCACCGGCGTTGGCGACGAAGCCGTTCAGCCCGCCGAAGGCCTCGACGTGGCCGGCCACGAGGGCGGCAACCTGCTCCTCGTCGGTGACGTCGGTGGCCTGGATGCGGACCGTGCCCGACGCGCCGCCGGCGGCGATGCGGTCGGCGACCTCCTGCAGCAGCGGCTCGCGCCGGCCGCAGATCGAGACGTTCCAGCCGTCGTTGGCGAGGCGCGTGGCGCACGCGGCACCGATGCCGGTGCCGCCGCCGGTGACGATCGCGCTGCGCTGGGATGCGGTCATGTCTGGAGTTCCCCCTACGGAGTCGTGTGGTGCGCTGCACCCTAGAGGGTGCGTCGGGACGTGGACGGTGCCGGCACCCGAGGGCGCCGGCACCGGTCGTGCGATGGGTCGGGCGGTGCTGCCGTGCCGCGGTTCGGGCCCCGGGTCAGCGCCCGGCGCGCACCAGGCGGCCGGGACGGGCGCCGGTGTCGGTGTCGTCACGGCGCACGACGACGCCGCTCACGATGGTGGCGTCGTAGCCGACGGCCTCCTGGATCAGCCGGCGGGCGCCGCCGGGCAGGTCGTCGATCGAGCGCGGCATCTGGAGGGCCAGGCGGTCGAGGTCGATCACGTTGACGTCGCCCTTCTTGCCGACCTCGAGGGTGCCCCGGTCGTGGAAGCCGTAGAACTCGGCGGTGTCGAGGGTCTGCATCTTCACGGCCCGCTCGAGCTCGAGCCGCGGCCCGCGGGTGCGGCCCTTGACCCAGTGGCTGAGCTGGTAGGTCGGCATGGAGGCGTCGCAGATGGTGGCGAGGTGGGCACCACCGTCGGCGAGGCCCATGAGGGCGGCCGGGTGGGTGATCATCTCGTAGACGGCGTCCTGGTTGCCGTTGGCGTAGTTGAAGTAGGGGATGAGGAAGAGGGCCTCGCCGTCGAACTCGAGCATGAGGTCGTAGAAGACCTCGTTCGGGGTGACCCCGGCCGCCTCGGCCCGGGCCGCGAGGGACTCCGACGCCTCGGGCTCGTAGTCGGGCTCCTCTCCGACGGGGAACGCCAGGTGCGGCATGAAGGTGGCGATGAGGCCCATGGTCTCGA
This sequence comes from uncultured Actinomycetes bacterium, assembly GCA_945957335.1. Lineage (GTDB taxonomy): Bacteria > Actinomycetota > Acidimicrobiia > Acidimicrobiales > Acidimicrobilacustridaceae > CAMFLJ01. The sequence continues at coordinate 1,265 of CAMFLJ010000177.1, forward strand.
ACGGGAGGCCCGTCTCGACCATCTCCTCGTCGGCGAGGATGGCGGCGCGGACCTCGGGGTCGCGGAGGCGCTCGACGAGCTCCTCGAACGAGCTGGTCTCCGCCTGCACCCGCTGGAAGGTGGGGCGCACCAGGAACGGGTGGCGGGTGCGCAGGCCGAGCAGCATGCCGAAGGGCCGGTTGGCGACCTGCGGGCGCAGCACGGCGCCGTCGGCCTCGGCGGCCACGCAGGCGTCGAGGAGGTCGCGCCACAGCTCGGGGGCGGCGTTGGCCTGGAGGATGAGGAACGAGACGGGCAGGCCGAACTCGGCCGACACCCGGCGCATCCAGTCGACCTCCTTGATGGCGGCCTCGGCGTCCTGGCCGTCGGCACCGGCCTCGGCCAGCTCGAAGACGGGCTTGCGGCCGGTGGAGGCCATGGCGGCGGCGATGCCGAACAGCTCGTCCTCGGTGGCGTAGGTGCCGGGCACCGGGTCGCCCTTGCCGGTGGTGTGGCCGGCGACGCGGGAGCTGGAGAAGCCGACTGCGCCGGCCTCGATGGCCTCGCGGACGATGTCGGCCATCTGCTGGATCTCGGCGTCGGTGGCGGGACCGTTCTCGAGCGCCTTCTCACCCATCACGTAGGTGCGCACCGGCACGTGGCCGATGTGGGCGGCGACGTCCATGGAGTAGGTGCGGCGGTCGAGGGCGTCGAGGAACTCGGGGAAGGTCTCCCAGTCCCACGGCAGGCCGGCGCGCAGCACGTCGCCGGGGATGTCCTCGACGGACTCCATGGTCTCGATGAGCATCTCGTGGGCGTCGGGCCGGGCGGGGGCGAAGCCGATGCCGCAGACGCCCATGACCACGGTGGTGACGCCGTGGCCGCTGCTGGGGGAGAGGCTCTGGTCGAAGAACGCCTGGCCGTCGTAGTGCGAGTGGATGTCGACGAAGCCGGGGGTGACGATGCGGCCGGTGGCGTCGATGGTCTCGGCGGCGTCGCCCTCGAGCGGGCCGCGGCTGACCGCCACGATCACGCCGTCGGTGATGGCCACGTCACCGACGTAGGCCTCGGCACCGGTGCCGTCGACGATGGTGCCACCGGTGATCTTGAGGTCGAACATGAAGGTCCCCTTCCACGCACTGTGATGGCGGTCACGGTACCGCTTTGCACAGACGGTCATCAAGATTCGCACTGTGCAAAGAACCCAGGATCCCCTACGCTCGCTCCGTGGCCCGTCCCTCACCCCAGACCGAGCGCCTCGTCGACCTCGTCGAGGCCCTCGCCGCCCGCCCCGACCAGGGCCTCTCGCTGACCGAGCTGGCCCGCCACCTCGACGTCACGCCGGCCACCTGCCACCCGATGGTGACCGAGCTGACCAACCGGGGCTGGCTCCGCCGCCACCCCGTGCGCCGCACCTACCGCCTCGGCCCGGCGTTCGTCGCGCTGGGCCGGGCAGCCGCCGGCGCGGCCGAGACCCAGGAGCTGGCCCGCGCCGCGCTGGTCGACGTCCAGCACGAGCACAAGGTCGACGGGCTGGTGCTCACCGTCGGCGAGGAGGTCACGACCATCGTCGACCTCGTGCCCGAGCGGAAGGGCGCGGGCATCCAGATCGGTGACCAGGTGCCGCTGCGCGCGCCGCTCGGAGCCGTCGTGGCGGCGTGGGCCGACGAGCGCTCGGTCGAGCGCTGGCTCGACCAGGCCGATCCCACCCCCGACCTGCGCCGGGCCTACACCGAGCTGCTGGGCGCGGTGCGCGAGCGCGGGTACGCGGTCGAGCTCACCGGCACCGTCGACGCCCGCATCTACGAGGTGCTGGCCCAGATCGGCGGACGCTTCGGTGACGCCGCGGCCGACCCCGCCACCGGGCGGGTGCGAGCGCTGCTCGACGAGCTCGTCGGCGACGTCGTGGGCCCGGAGGGCTTCGTGCCCGCGACCGTCGACCCCGCGACCTCCTACCTGGTGGGCACCATGAGCGCCCCCGTGTTCGACCGGGCCGGCGAGGTCGTGCTGCTGCTCGCCGTCCGCGGCCGCCCCGAGCCGGTGCCGGGCACGTGGATCGAGAAGGTGGGGGCGCGCCTCGTCGAGGCCGCCGACGAGGTCACCGACGCGTCGGGTGGGCGCCGGCCCCGCCCGTGACCCGATCGGATGCTCACATCGGGCCCATCGCGGCCGACAAGACTGGCGCCATGACCTCACTCCGCCACCGCGCCGGGCGCCTCGCGCTCCTGGCCCTGCTCGTCGTCGTCCCGCCGGCGGTGGCCGGGTGCAAGAGCTCCGACGCAAAGCCCGCCGCCGCCCCCGGCATCGAGATGGCCCCGGTCACGACCACGACCACCGCCGCCGCCGAGCCGGTCGTGAAGGACGTGCTCGCCACCGACGCCACCCCGCCTGGCGCGCCGGGCTACACCCTCACCCTCATCCGCTACACCATCGCCCCCGGTGCCAAGCTCGCGCAGCACGTCCACCCGGGCGTGCAGATGGCGAACATCGACTCGGGCACGCTGACCTACACGATCATCAGCGGCACGGCCACGGTGCGGCGGGCCGGTGGCGAGCCGGCGCCGGTCACCGGCCCCACCACGATCAGCCTCGGGCCGGGTGACTCCGTCGTCGAGCCGGGCGACATGGTGCACTTCGGCGCCAACGACACCGACCAGCCCGTCGTCATCAGCGCCACGCTCCTGACCGAGTCCGACAAGGGCCTCTCGGTGGCGGTCTCGACGACGACCACCACCGCCCCGTGAGCGCCCCGGTCGAGGGCGGCGCCCCGGTGGCGGACGCCGCCGGCGAGGAGGCCCCCGCCCGGGCCGGGCTGGTGCTGCTCGCGCTCATCCTGGTGGCCACGGTCGCCAACCTGAACCTGTCGGTGGCCAACGTCGCCCTGCCCGACATCGGCACCCACTTCGACGCGTCGCAGACCGGGCTCAACATGGTCGCCATCGGCTACAGCCTCGGACTGGCCGCGTCGGTGCTGTGGCTCGGGGCCGTCGGCGACCGCTACGGCCGCAAGGGCATGCTGATCATCGGCACCGCGCTGGCGGTGCCGGCCTCGCTCGTGGCGGCCTGGGCGCCGTCGATGCTCGTCCTCGGCCTGGCCCGGCTCCTCGGCGGCCTGGCCGCGGGCATGGCGTTCCCGACCACCCTGGCGCTGATCACCGCGCTCTGGCGCGGCCCGAGGCGGACGAAGTCCATCGCCCTGTGGTCCGGCATCGGGGGCTCGATGGCGGCCCTCGGACCGCTCGCCGCCGGCGCCGTGCTCGTCCACTTCTGGTGGGGCTCGGTCTTCCTCATCACCGTGCCCCTCGCCGTGGTGGCGCTCGTGCTCGCCGTGTGGCTCGTGCCCTCGGGGGTGGAGGAGACCACCGCTCCGGTCGACCACCTCGGCGGCATCTTGTCGGTGGTGATGATCGGCGCGGTGGTGCTCGGCATCAACGTGGCGCCCGAGCCCGGCCTGCAGCTGCGGGCCGTGCTGATGATCGGCATCGGCGTGGTGGCGGCGGCCCTGTTCGTCGTGCGCCAGCGCCGGGCCGCCGAGCCCCTCTACGACCTCGACGTGGCCCGTCGGCGCACGTTCTGGGTGGCGGCGGTGGCCGGCATCATCGTGTTCGGCGCCCTCATGGGGGCGATGTACATCGGCCAGCAGTTCCTCCAGGACGTGCTGGGCTACGACACCTGGACCGCCGGGCTGAGCATGCTGCCCGCCGCCCTGGCCCTGGTCGTGGCCGCGCCGATCTCGGCCCGGCTCGTGGAGAGCAGAGGCTCGCGGTTCACGCTGTTGGCCGGCTACTGGTTCTGCGTGGCCGGCTTCGCCGCCGCACTGGTGCTGTGGCGCGCGGGCGCCTCGTTCCCCGAGGTGGCCGTGGCGTTCGTGCTGGTCGGCGTGGGTGTGGGGCTGGCCGGCACGCCGGCGTCGCGGTCGCTGACCGGGTCGGTGCCGGTCCGGCGCGCCGGCATGGCGTCGGGCACCGCCGACCTCCAGCGCGACCTCGGCGGGGCCGTGATGCAGTCGCTCATGGGTGCGCTGCTCACCGCCGGCTACGCCACCCGCATCGCCCGCGAGGTCGCGGCGTCGGGCCAGGGCGGCTCGGTGTCGGGGTCGGTGGAGAGCCAGCTGCAGAAGTCCTACACGGGAGCCGCCGAGGTGGCCGCCCGCTACCCGCAGTACGCCCAGCAGATCACCACCGCGGCGCGCGAGTCGTTCGTGCAGGGCCAGCGCTGGGCGATCACCGTGGGCCTCGTCGCCATGCTCGGCGGGGTGGTGCTGGTGTGGCTGATGTTCCCGCGCCACGACCGCGAGCTCGAGCTGCTGCACGGCTACGCCGAGCAGGACGCGGCGCCCGAGCCGGCCTGAGCCCCACAGGGAAGGCCGTGGCCGCTGCGTCGGACGTCGAGGTCCCTGACGCGGACGAGCCCCGGCCGGGGCCGGGGCTCGTCGTCGGTCGTGCGGTGCGGCGCCGGCGCCGCGGGCTCAGTCGAGCGGCGGCGGGTTGCGGCGGGCGCCGGGGGTGAAGCTGACCGGCATGTGCTTGACGCCACCGATGAAGTTCGAGCGCAGCATCTCGACGTCGCCGGCGAGGCGCATGTCGGGGATGCGCTCGAGGATCTCGCGGAAGATCAGCTTGAGCTCCATGCGGGCGAGGTTGGCGCCGAGGCAGAAGTGCTGGCCGCCGCCACCGAACGCGATGTGCTCGTTCGGGAACCGCTCGAAGTCGAACTGGTAGGGATCGTCGAAGACGGTCTCGTCGCGGTCGGCCGAGGTGTGCCACATCACGACCTTGTCGCCGGCCTTGATCTCCTGCCCGGCGATCTCGGTGTCGGCGAGGGCGGTGCGGCGGAAGTGGTACACGGGCGTGGCCCAGCGCAGGACCTCCTCGATGGCCACGTCGAGCTTGCCGTCGAGGTCGCCGGCGAGGGCGGCGTACTGGTCGGGGTTCTGCATGAGCGCCCACATGCCCCACGACGTGGTGTTCCGGGTGGTCTCGTTGCCGGCCACGGTGAGCAGCATCATGAACATGTCGAACTCGAGCTCGGAGAGGCGATCGCCGTCGACCTCGGAGTTGATGAGCTTGGTGACGATGTCGTCGCGAGGGTCGGCGGCGCGCTGCTTGCCGAGGTCGTTGACGTACATGAAGAGCTCGGCGGCGGCCATGCCGTTGTCCTCGGACGCGAACTCGGGGTCGTCGGCGCCGATCATGCGGTTCGACCAGTCGAACAGCAGCTTCCGGTCCTCCTGCGGGACGCCCATGATCTCGGCGATCGCCTGCAGCGGCAGCTCGGAGGCGAGGTCGACGACGAAGTCGCACTCGCCGCGCTCGATGATGTTGTCGACGATGAGGACGGCCCGGTGCTCGAGGTACTTCTCGATCAGACCGACCATGCGGGGTGTGAAGCCCTTGTTGACCAGGAGCCGGTAGCGGGTGTGCTTCGGCGGGTCCATGTACAGCATCATCAGGCCGCGGGGGTCGTTGCCCTGGGCCTCGCCCGGGAACTCGTCGGGCGTGAGGATCGAGATGCCGCCGGCCTCGGAGGAGAACGTGGCGGTGTCGCGGTTGACGGCGACGAGGTCCTCGTGGCGGACGACGTTCCAGAAGCCCTGGGCCCCCGGGTAGTCGTGCCAGCTGACGGGGTCCTCCTGGCGGAGACGGTCGAACATCTCCCAGTGCTCGAGTCGCTGGAAGCGGTCGAGGTCGAGAAGGTCGATGCCTTCGAGTGCCATGGTTCCCCCTGTTGCGGACATCGGGGCCGGACATGGCCCCGGTCACACTTTGGCGCGGTGAAATTCGGGAAGCAAGCGTTCCGTATTTGGGGCGTCAAGGGGGATGACCGTGGGTCGGCGCCCGTGCACCGGCGGGGGCGTAGAGTCGCCGCGTGGCGGAAGAGGTGGTGACCCACGACGTGGACGGGACGGCCGAGGTCGCCCCCGTCGCGCGGCGCGGCCGCCCGCTCGCCGCCGACCGCACCGACGCCATCCTCACCGCGGCCAACGAGCTCTTCGACGAGGTCGGCTACGACCAGCTCACCGTCCAGGACATCGCAGCCCGCGCCGGCGTCGGCCTGGCCACCCTCTACCGCCGCTGGCCGTCGAAGAACGCCCTGGTCATCGACGCCCTGCGCCACCGCCAGGCCCGGGAGACGGTGCTGCTCGAAGGGCCCCCGATCGAGCAGCTGCGGGCCCTGTTCCACGCCATCGCCGCGTCGACCGTGGGCGACCAGAGCGAGTTCCTGCCCGGGCTCCTCGCCGCGATCCGCAGCGAGGAGTCGGTGGGTGACGACCTCCGTGAGGGCATCCTCGACCCGTTGGCCGCGGTGATCCGCTCGCTGCTCGACGAGATCCTCGGGCCCGACCACCCGCAGATCGACCTTCTGGTCGACGCCATGCCGGCGGTGTGCGTCTGGAAGGCGCTCACGCCCACCGGCCCCGTCGACGTCGATGCCATGGTCGGCGCCTATCTCGGCCTGGTCGAGCAGCTCGCCCGCGACGCCGGGCGCTGATCCCCGCCGCGGCCGCTCTCGTGGCGGCCGGCCCGGTGGCGCCGGATCAGGCGTGAGGGCTCAGTCGTGAGG
>CAMFLJ010000178.1 GCA_945957335.1 uncultured Actinomycetes bacterium
GGGCACGGCCGACGCCGCCTCCTCGATCGGGGCGGGCCGCTCGCCGCCCGGTCCGGTGAGGGCACCGACGGCGACGAGCGTGGCCGCGGCGAGGGCGGCCACCGCCGCGCACCACCTCACCAACGCCATCGCCCCGTTCCCCATCCGACCCCCTCGTGCCGCCGGGCGAGAACGGCTGTTGCCGCATGTCGACCCAGCGAGCGGGAGAGTAACCGCGCCGCGCCCGGGCGCCGCCGACCGCCCGGGCCGGAGATGAGAGCGTTCTCATCCCCGCCTCACGTGGGTGTCATCGGCGCGGCCCACGGTGTCGCCATGCACCCACACGAGGAGGCCGACGTGAACCCCACGACCACCGCTCGCCCGAGGCGCGTGCGCCGCCCGCTGCTCGCCGCCGGAGGCGCTTCTCTGCTGCTCGCCAGCGGCGGCATGGCCTGGCTCCAGCACTCCGCCGGCGCCGACCCCGTCAGCACCGACGTGGCCGCCACGTGCGCCATCGCCGGCTCGAGCGCGGCCATGACCGTCCCGATGACCGTCGACGACGTCGTCGACCCGATCGCCCCGGGCGCCCAGGAGACGCTGAAGGTCGACCAGGGCCTCGGCCAGCTGCCGGTCGAGGTCACCATCGACAAGGTCGTGGTGACCACGCCGATCCCGGCCCAGATCGCGTCGACCGACTCGGTGACCTTCGAGGGCGGCAACATGACCGGCTCCTACCAGGTGGTCGACGGCAACCTGGTGGTGACCTTCACCGGCCCCCAGACCTCGAGCCAGCTCCAGTTCCCGCGGACGATCGTGAACCAGACCGTGGGCGACGCCGCGGCCGGCGACACCATCCACTGGAAGGTGTGGTCGAGCCTCGTCGCCGACACCAACTACGGGCAGGCCAGCTGCACGCCCAACGACCCCTCCACGGACCTCAACACCACCGCGATCTCGGGCGGCGGCCCTGCCACCACCACCACCCCGACCACCACCGGGGACGGCACGGGCACGCCGACCACCACCACGCCCCCGACCACGACGCCGCCCACCACCACCCCCGGGACCACGCCGCCCACCACGGTCCCGGGCACCGACGGCTCGAGCAGCCCCGGCGCCGAGGTCTGCGTGAAGGTCACCTCGCCGGTCCCTCTGCCGGTGCCCGTGCCGCCGTGCACGACGGTCCCGCCGACGACCAGCGGCTCCTCGCCGCTGCCCGTGCCCCTGCCGGTCCCCGCCCCCGGTGGTGGCCTGCCGACCCTGCCGGTGCCGCTGCCGCCCCTCCCGGCTCCCGGTAGCGGCGGCGGGCTCCCCCTCCCGCTGCCCCTCCCGGGTGGCTCCGGCACCCCCGGCGTCGACGTCACCGTCGATGCCCAGATCGGGGTGAGCCTCTAGTCGACCGGTCCCGACCCCGGTCCTGGCTCCGCCGATGGACGGCCGCCCCCGCTCCCGGGGCGGCCGTCCCGCGTCCGGGTGAGGGTCGTCGGGCGGGTCCCTGTCAGGCGGGAGCGGTGGCAGCCGACGAGCGCAGGGTGAAGCCCCGGTAGCCCTCGGCCGCGACCTCGTCGCACACCGCCCGGTAGGGGCCCACCCCGCCGATGTAGGGCATGAACACCCGGGGCTTGCCGGGCACGTTGGCCCCCATGTACCAGGAGTTGCCCCTGGGGTAGAGGGTGAACGCGGCGACCTGGTTGACGTGGTCGACCCAGGCGTCCTCGGCCGGCGCCTCGGCCTCGATGGTGGTGAGGCCCTCGGCCTCCATGTGGGCCAGGCAGTCGGCGATCCAGTCCACGTGCTGCTCGATCGACACCATCATGTTCGTCATCACCGAGGGGCTCTGCGGGCCGGTGATGGTGAACAGGTCCGGGAACCCGGCGGTGGCGAGGCCCAGGTAGGTGCGGGGCCCGGCCGCCCACTTGTCGCGCAGCAGGGTGCCGTCGCGCCCGACGATGTCGGGCTTCAGGAGGGCGCCGGTCATGGCGTCGAAGCCGGTGGCGAACACGAGGTCGTCGAGCTCGTAGGTGGCGTCGGTGGTGCGCACGCCCTCGGGCACGATCTCCTCGATGGGCGTCTCGCGCAGGTCGACGAGGGTGACGTCGGGCCGGTTGAACGTGGCGTAGTAGCCGGTGTCGAGGCACACCCGCTTGGTGCCGAACGGGTACGTCTTCGGCACGAGCTTCTCGGCGACCTCTGGATCGTCGACGATCTCGCGGATGCGGTCGTGCACGAAGCCCGCCACCCGGGCGTTGGCCTCCTCGTCGATCATCACGTCGTCGTAGGAGCCGAGCACTGCGAAGAGCTGGCCCCACTCCCAACGGTCCTGGAGGTGCGCCTGCAGCTCGTCGTCGTCGACCGAGAGCGCCGACTGCGTGGGCGCGGGCACCACCACGCCGCCGTGGGTCTCCCGCTTGGCGTGCTCGCGGTAGTCGCGGTAGTTGGCCTTGCGGTCGGCCACGAACGCGGGGTCGAGCGGCGCGTTGCGAGCCGGCTGCGCGTAGTTCGGCGTGCGCTGGAAGACGGTGACGTGCGCGGCGTGCTCGGCGATGAGCGGGATCGACTGGATTCCCGACGAGCCGGTGCCGATCACGCCCACCCGGCGGCCGGTGAAGTCGACGCCCTCGTGGGGCCACTCGCCGGTGTGGTACTCGGGGCCGGCGAAGGTGTCGATGCCGTCGATCTCGGGGCGCTTGGCGGCCGACAGGCAGCCCACCCCCATGATCAGGAAGCGGGCCGAGAAGCGGCCACCGCGGTCGGTGTCGACCAGCCAGCGCTCGGAGCCGGGCTGCCACTCGGCACGGGTCACGCGGGTCTCGAAGGCGATGTCGCGGCGCAGGTCGAAGCGGTCGGCGACGTGGTTGGCGTAGGCGAGGATCTCGGGCTGGGTGGCGTAGCGCTCGCTCCACTCCCACTCCTGCTCGAGGTCGGGGTCGAAGGAGTACGAGTAGTCCATCGACTCGATGTCGCACCGGGCGCCGGGGTAGCGGTTCCACCACCAGGTTCCGCCCACGTCGGAGGCCGCCTCCACGACCTGGGCGGTCATCCCGAGGCCGCGCAGGCGGTGGAGCATGTACATGCCGGAGAACCCGGCTCCCACCACGACGGCGTCGAGCTCTCGCACGGTGTCGGTCATCGGCCCCCCTCGGATCGAGGCCCTCAGCCAACCGCGCCGTGCCCGGCGAGGCAAGCGCCGAAGGTCCCGAGCGCCGGGCGACGGCCGTAGGATCACCGCCGCCGTGCACGCACGACGAGGGGGAACACGATGACGGCCACCGAGGCGCCGACGATCAACCTGCTGGACCCGGGCTTCTACGTCGACCCGTACCAGGCCTACCGCTGGCTGCGCGACAACGACCCGGTGCACTGGGATGCCACCCACCGCATCTGGGGCGTCTCGCGCTACGACGACGTGGTCGCGGTCGAGAAGGACACCGCCACCTACTCGTCGCTGTGGGGCTCGCGCCCGGCCACCGACCAGTACGACGACACGTCGATGATCAACCTCGACGACCCTGGCCACCAGCGCCAGCGCATGCTCGTGGCCCGCCAGTTCACGCCCCGGGCCGTGAAGCAGCTCGAGGACTACCTGCGCGGCATCGTCACCGAGCTCATCGACGCCGTCGCGTCCGAGGGCCGCTGCGAGGCCATCACGGCCCTGGCGTCGCCGCTGCCCGCCATCGCCATCGGCGACAAGCTCGGCTACCCGCGTGAGCTGTGGCCCAAGGTGCGCGAGTGGTCCGAGGTGACGATGCACGAGTCGGGGCAGAACAACCCCGACGGCACCCCCAAGGACCAGAGCCCCCGGATGATCGAGGCGATGATGGACTTCGCCGGGGTCACCATGGACCTCATCGCCCGACGGCGCGCCGACCCGCAGGACGACCTCATCTCGCTGTGGACCACCACCGAGGTCGACGGCCGCATGTGGGACGACGGCGAGATCATGAGCGAGTGCCTCCTGCTGCTCGACGGCGGGGCCGAGACCACCCGCACGGTGATCGGCTCGATCATCCGCGAGCTGGCCCTCCAGCCCGACCAGCGCCAGGTGCTGCTCGACCGGCCCGAGGTGCTCGGCGACACCGGCGTCGAGGAGTTCATCCGCTGGGTCACCCCGATCCTGAACATGCGGCGCACGGTCACCCACGACCACACCTTCCGGGGCAAGGACCTCAAGGAGGGCGACCAGGTCCTGTTGATGTACGCGTCGGCCAACCGCGACGAGCGTGCCTTCGACGAGCCCGACCGCTTCGACGTCACCCGGGCCCACAACCACCACGTGGCCTTCGGCTTCGGCACGCACTTCTGCCTCGGCTCGTCGCTCGCCCGCATCGAGATCCGGGTCATGTTCGAGGAGCTGCTGCGACGCATCCCCGACTGGCGCCTCGTGCCCGGCACCGAGCCCAAGGTCCTCGGGGCCACCTTCACCCGGGCCTACGACGAGGTGCACATCGAGTTCACCCCCGAGGCCTAGCGGCCGTGGAGGCGGGCTACCCGACCACCGCGGACGAGATCGACGCAGCCTGGCTCACGGGCGCGCTCGCCGAGCGCCACCCCGGCGTCGAGGTCGCCGCCGTCGAGCTGCTCGAGCGGCACGACCTCACCAACGCCCACGCCCGGATCGCGGTGACCTACGCCGACCCGGCCGCAGCGGAGGCGTCCGGTGCGCCGGCCACCGCGTTCTGCAAGCTGGCCCCGACCGACGACCGCCGGGCCGCCATCCTCGCCACGGGGATGGGCCTGCGCGAGGCCCGCTTCTACCGTGACCTCGCCGACGGGGTCGAGCTCCCGGTGCCCCGGGCCCACGTCGCCCGCCACGACGACGACACGGGCCTGTTCGTGCTCGTGCTCGAGGACCTCGTCGCGTCCGGGGCGCAGGTCTCCGACGGCACCTGGGGCATCCCGGCCGACGCGGTGGCGAGCGGCTTCGAGGCGCTGGCCCGGCTGCACGCCCGGTTCGCCGACGCCGACGTGCGCGCCGCCGAGGCGGCGTGGGTGCCGGTGCTCGGCGTGGGCTCCGACTACGGCAAGGTGATGCTCCGCTACGGCATCGAGAACCACCGCGACCGCCTGACCGACGCCTTCGTGGCCGTCGCCGGCGCCTACTGCGACGCCACCCCTGTGCTGCACGGGCTCTGGCAGCAGGGGCCGCGCACCGTGATCCACGGCGACCCCCACCTCGGCAACCTGTACCTCGTCGACGGCGAGCTGGGCTTCCTCGACTGGGGCATCGTCAACGCCGGGCCCCCGATGCGCGACATCGGCTACCTCATGACCATGGCGATGGACGTCGACGAGCGCCGGGCCCACGAGCGAGACCTGCTGCGCCTCTACCTGGCCGCACTGGCGGCCGAGGGCGGCCCCGAGATCGGCTTCGACGAGGCGTGGACCATGCACCGCCTGCATGCCGCCTACACCGTGCCCGCGTCGTGCCAGGTGGTGATGTTCCCGGAGGGCATGAGCGAGGCCCGGCGGGTGTTCTCCGACGCCTTCCTGGCCCGCTGCCAGGCGTGCCTCGACGACCTCGAGGTGGTCGACGCGCTTGTCGAGCACGGGCTGGCGCCGGCCCCGCCCGCCCCGGTGGCCTGAGGCTCAGCGCATCAGCCCCCGCACCTGCGAGATCGGCAGGTCTCGGGCCGACACCAGGCCGGGCTCGGCGGCCCGCACGGCCTCGATGGCGTTGACCGCCCGGGCCGCGGTGGCCACGACCCCGGCGTCGTTGTGGTCGCGCCCGTCGAGCCCCACGTGGGCGTTGATCTCCACCCCCGGCTCACCGGTGACGACCACCCGGTGCACGCCGGGACGTCCCTCCGGGGGCACCGGCCAGTGGGGGGCGGCCACCTCGGTCAGGCGGTTCACGTGCTCCATGACGATGCGCGGCTCACCGCCGACCACCCCCTCCACCGCGAAGCGCACCGCCGCCACGGTGCCGGGCTCGACGCGCATCATGGTGCAGTCGATGGGCTCCGGGGTCACCCAGGTCTCGCGGCGCTCGCGGATCTCGTCGAGCTCGACCCCGAGCTCGTCGGCCAGCAGGTGCACCAGCCCGCCCCAGATCGAGCTCGTCACGCCGGGCAGGAAGAGCATCGGCGTGTGCTCGGGGGGCATGCCGAACCCGAAGCTCACGCCGGTGAACTCGGCGTCGTCGTAGCTGCCGTAGTCGCAGATCTCCTGCACGAGCACGTGGTCGGCCCGGGTTGTGAGGCCGAGCGCGGCGAAGGGCAGCACGTCGCCCGAGAACCCGGGGTCGATGCCCGACACGTACATGGTGGTGCCGCCCCGGGCGCAGGCGGCCTCGATCGGGTCGCGGAGCCAGGCGTCGGCGTGGGGCGGGTAGACGAGCCACACGAGCGAGGTGCCGACCACGTCGGTGCCGGCCTCGAGGAAGGCCGTCACCTCGGCCAGGGCCTCGTGGGGCCGGCTCTCGGCCTGCGAGGTGTAGACCACGCAGTCGGCGCCGAGGGCCACCAGGGCGGCGACGTCGTCGGTGGCGAGCACACCTGTCGGCTGGTCGATCCCGCACAGCTCCGCGGCGTCCCGGCCCACCTTGGTGGGGGCGGAGGCATGGACGCCGACCAGCTCGAGCCCGGGGTGCTCGATGACGGCCCGGAGGCTGTGGCGCCCGACGTTGCCGGTGGAGAACTGCACGACGCGGAGGGTCATGGGGGCATCCTTGCCGCTCCCCGGGGCCGACGACGGGCCCTCACCTCATCCGGGGGATCCCTTGCCCGGCTCACAGCAGGTACAAGACTGCTGCGGTCGTCTGGACGAGTGAGGTGGCAGGCATGACGAAGAAGCGCGTGATCGGGGTCTGGGCCCTCATCGTGGTGGCCTCGATCCTCCTGGTCGGCACCACCACCAGCGTGTGGGTGAAGCGCCAGGCGCTCGACACGGACAACTGGGTGAAGGCGGCTGACCAGGCCCTCGACAACCCGGCCGTGCAGGACGCGCTGGCGACCTACATCGTCGACCAGCTCTACGCCAACGTCGACGTGTCGAAGGAGCTGGCCGACCAGCTGCCCGACAACCTCCAGGGCATCGCCGGGCCCATCGCCGCGGCCGTCCGCCAGCCGGCCACCCTCGCCGTCGAGAAGCTGCTCCAGACCAGCCAGGTGCAGAAGGTCTGGCACGACGCCAACAAGGCGGCGCACCAGAAGATCGTCGACATCCTCGAGGACAAGGGCACCTACGTCGACACCAAGAACGGCACCGTCACCCTCGAGCTGGGCAAGCTCGTCACCGCTCTCGGCGAGCAGCTCGGTCTCCCGAAGGCCGCCCTCGACAAGATCCCCGCCGACGCCGGCAACATCAAGATCGCCGACTCCTCGCAGCTGGCCAACGCCCAGAAGGCCGTGAAGGCCATCAAGTGGATGGGGCTGATCCTGTTCGTGGTGGTGGTGCTGCTCTACGCCCTCGCGGTGTTCCTCGCCAAGGGCAACCGGCGGCGCACCCTGCGCAACGTTGGCTGGGCGATCTTCGTCGCCGCGGTCGTGCTCGGGGTCACCCGGCGGGTCACCGGCAACTGGATCCTCGGCCTGTCGAGCGATCCCAGCCTGAAGCCGGCGATCGCCGCGCTCTACGCCATCGGCTCGGAGCTGCTCAAGAACCTGATCCAGGTCATCGGCTTCTGGGGCCTGTTCCTCGTGGTCGGCTCGATCCTGGCCGGGCCCTCCCGCGCCGCCACGTGGGTTCGCCGCACGATCGCGCCGGTGCTCAACCGTGAGCCCTGGGAGGTCGCGGTGGGGGCTGCGGTCGTCTTCGTGCTGATCGTCCTCTGGGGGCCCACCGCGGCGCTGCAGGCCTGGACCTCCGTGC
>CAMFLJ010000179.1 GCA_945957335.1 uncultured Actinomycetes bacterium
GCTCGAGGGCGTGGGCGGCGGCGAGCTCGTCGGGTGCGGGCGGGCCGGGGACGGGTGGGACGACGGTGAGCTCGTCCGGTGCCCCGGCGACCGGGGCCTCGGTCGGGGTGGCGTCGGCCGCGGTGGGCTCGGCGCCCGGAGGTGCGGCCGTCGAGGGCTGGGGGGCCGTCGGCCCACCGGCTGGGACGGGCCGACGGCACGGGCTCGGGGCCAGGCGGGCCAGCGCCGCGACCCCGCCGAGCAGGCCGGTCACGCATCCCCGCACCGTCGAGATCACCGGCCCATGGTGCCACGGTCGCCCCCCGGTGAGACCGGCGGGGGAGGGGCGGGCGCGTCTGATGTTCCCGTTCGGTAACATCGCCCGGACGGCCAGTCCCCCCACTCTCTCGCCGAACGAGGAACCCCACGTGAGCATGCGCCTTCCCGCCGCAGCCCGGCGCCAGCAGCTGCTCGACACCGCGCTCGCGACCTTCGCCCGGCTCGGTTACCACGACGCCTCGATGAACGACATCGCCGAGGCCGCCGGCGTCACCAAGCCCGTGCTCTACCAGCACTTCGGCTCGAAGCGCGAGCTGTTCCTCGAGGTGCTCAGCGACGTCGCCGCCGGCATGCGCCGGACCGTGCGCGCCGCCACCTCCTCGGCCGAGGGCCCCCGCCAGCAGGTCGAGCTCGGCTTCGCCGCCTGGTTCCGGTGGGTCGACGAGCACCGCGACGGCTTCGCCGTGCTGTTCAGCGGCGAGGTCCGGCGAGATCCGGAGTTCGCCGAGGAGGCCGCCAAGGCCCAGCGCCAGTTCGTCGACGGCATCTCCGAGCTGATCGTCGTCGACGGCATCACGCCCGAGCGCCAGCGCCTGCTCGCCTACGGCATCGTCGGCCTGGCCGAGGCCACCTGCCGCCGGTGGCTGGCCAAGGAGATCGACCTCGACGTCGACGAGCTCTCCGCCCAGATCGGCGAGCTCGCCTGGTCGGGCCTGCGGGGCCTCCAGCCCAGCGACCAGGCCCGCCGCTCCGCCTGACCTTCCCGAACTGGTTGGGTCTCAGTCAGCCGGGACGATCTCAGTCCCGACCAGTTCGTCGAAGGGATCGAACTGGTTGTGGATGGCGGGCGCGGAGACACACGAACCACGACCAGTTCGGGGGTCAGCGGCCGTTCTCGAGGTCGTCGCGCTCGGCGGCCTTCACCGCGTAGGACGCCACGATCGCGGGGGCCAGCAGCACCGAGCCGGCGGCCATGGTGGCGACGATGATCGTCACGATCGTGCCGGTGAAGCCGGCGAAGAAGCCGATGAAGAACGCCACCACGGCCACCCCGAACAGGGCGTAGCCGATGCGCTGGGCGAGGGTGGCGGCCCGGGCGACCTGGGCCCGGCGGGCGCGCACCGGGTCGTCGGTGGGGGAGGGGCCGGTGGCGTCGGTCATGGCAACCAGCCTGCCTCATCGAGGAGGGCCCGCAACCCGGCGGCCATCGCCCCGAGCGAGAGGTGCCGCCGGGCCACCGTGAGGTTCGCCTCGAGCAGGGCCTCGTCGGGTGCGGCCAGCCAGCGCGCGATGGGCTCGGGCTCGGTCGGGTCGAACCAGCGGAACCCCAGCGCCCGCAGCTCGTCGGCGACCGGGTAGTGACCGACCGCCGCCGGGCGGCGGTGCAGCGCCGCCTCGACCGGGGGGTTGCCGAACCCCTCCCACGTCGATGGGAACGCCACCAGGTCGGCGGCCGCGTACATGTCGGGCGCCGGCCCCCCGGGCGCGTGCAGCACCCGCACCCCCCGGGCGCGCGCCGCCTCGAGCTCGGCCTCGAGCGTGGGGCCGTAGCCCTCCTCGGCCGGGCCGGTGAGCCAGTAGGTGGCGCCCAACGCCTCGGCCAGGGCGATGGCGACGGGCACCTGCTTGCGCTCGATCGCCCGGACCGGGTGGAGCACGACCAGCTCGTCGTCGTCGAGCCCGACGCGGGCGCGGCCCGCCGCCCGGTCGCCGAGCGGGGTGTCCAGGTCGAAGCCGTTGCGGATGGTCACCGCGTCGATGCCACGGGCCCGGAGCTGGTCGCGGGTGAGGTCGTTGATGGCGACGTGGCGCCACGCCGGTTCGTCACGGGGCAGCTCGTCGACGTCGGCGTAGCGGGCGCGCTGCCACGACGGGTCGTGGTGGTGCCACACCGTGGGCCGCCCCGCCCGGGCGCGGGCCACGGCCCTCGCCGCCGGTAGGTTCATCGGGATCGTGCCCAGGTTCTCGACCACCACCAGATCGGCGTCCGCCAGCGCGTCGGCCACCTCGGCCGTGAGCGCCTCGACCTCGGCATCGCTCGCCGCGTCGGGCCCCTCCACCCCGGCGCGCCCGTCGGGCCAGCGGCCGATGGCGAGGTCGGGCACCATCCGGTCGACCGAGCCCTCGCCGGCCACGGTGACCACGTCGAACCCGAGGCCGCGCAGGGCGTCGATCCAGGTGTCGGCCACCACCGAGACGCCGTCGGTGCCACCGAGGCGGAACGAGAGCACGGCGCAGGTGGGCATGGGCTCCGACGGGGGACGCAGGTGACCGGGGCCCCGGGCGAGGCCGGGCCCAACCTACCGGTCGACCCCTCCGCGGTCGTGGCCGGCGCCCGCCGCGTGCTCGACGAGAACTGGCGCGAGGCCGGCGGCTACACGGTGCCCAACGGGGTGGTCTACCCGTTCCAGTGGCTGTGGGACTCGTGTTTCCACGCCGTCACGTGGGCGGTGCTCGGCGAGGGCGACCGTGCCCGGCGCGAGCTCACCCACCTCTTCCGCACCCAGACGCCGTCGGGCTTCGTGCCCCACGTCGACTACGAGCACGACCCGCGGCACCACGCCGCGTTCTGGCGGCGGGAGGGGCAGTCGTCGATCACCCAGCCGCCGATGTTCGGCCACGCCGTCGCCGAGCTCCACAGGCGGGGCGTCGCGGTCGACGACCTGGTCGAGCCGGCCACCCGGGGGCTGTGGTTCCTCCTGCGCGAGCGCACCCGGGTGGGTGGGCTCGTCGCCCTGTGCCACCCGTGGGAGAGCGGCGGCGACGACTGCCCCCGCTGGGACCACTGGTGCCCCGGCGGCTGGGACCCGCAGCGCTGGTACGACGTGAAGGGCGAGCTCGTGGCGTCGGTGCGGCACTCCGACGACGGCTCGCCGGTGGCGAACCCCTCGTTCGTCGTGGCGAGCTGCGGGTTCAACGCGCTGGTGGCGTTCAACGCCCTCGAGCTCGCCGAGGTCACCGGCGACGTGGTGCTCGCCGACGCCGCCACCGAGCTGGCGGCGGTGCTCGACGACCGGTGGGACCCGCAGCTGCGCACGTGGGTCGACGCCGGCGACTCGGCCGACGGCTCGGGACGCGTGCGCACCCTCGATGCGCTCCTGCCGGTGCTGGTGAGCGCCCGCCCCGACGCCATCGATGCCGCCTTCGCCGAGATGCTCGACGACGACGCCTTCGGCGGGTCGTGCGGGCCGGCCCAGGTCGACCGACGCGAGCCGGCCTTCGCGCCGCGCACCTACTGGCGGGGCCCGGCGTGGCCGCAGCTCAGCTACCTGTGCTGGGTCGCCGCCCGACGGGTCGGCCGGGCCGAGCTGGCCGAGGCGCTGGGGGCGATGCTCGTGCGCGGCGCCACCGCATCGGGCTGGGCCGAGTACTGGGACGCCGACGACGGCACCGGGCTGGGGGCCGCGCCGCAGTCGTGGGCCGCGCTCGCCGCCGTGGTGGCGGCCGAGGAGATGGCCCAGGCCTAGGAGGCGTGCTCGAGGTCGCGCAGGTCGAGCGAGGTGCCGGCCAGCGAGACCGACACGGTGGGCTCCCCGATCCACAGCTCACCGGCCGCGGGAGCGGCGGGGGCTGCAGCGGCCGGCGCCGCGGCGGCCGCGGCCTGGGCCCGCACCGCCGGGTCGAGCATGGTGCCGGCGATGCGCACCTCACCGGTGAGGTCACGGGTGAGCGCCAGGTGGTTGCGGGGGTCCGGGACGGCCTCGAGGATCGACCAGATGGCCGCCTCGGCACCGACGGGCAGCCGGTTCGAGCGCTGGGCGGGGGGCGCCGGACGACGTCCGGCGCGGATGGTGAGGACGAGCGCCACCGCGATGACCACGGCCAGCGCGGCGGTTGCGAGGACGAGCACCATGGCGCCGACGGTAGGCCCGGCCCGCTCGCCGGTGGTGGACCATCCCCGTTCGCAGGCGGCGATCCGACGCGGGGCGGGTACCGTTCCGTGACGGTCGGGGCCCGGCGGTGCCCCTTGGATTGGGAGCGGTCCGCTGGAGCAGCACCTCGACACCACCACTGGCCCGGACTGGCTCGTGGGCATCGCGCCCGGCACCGAGATGGCCGAGCGCGTCCGCCGGTTCGACTGGGCGAGCACGCCGCTCGGCCCCATCGAGAGCTGGTCCACCGGCCTGCGCACCGCGGTGCGCACCTGCCTGGCGTCGGGCTTCGGGATCCTGGTCGTCTGGGGCCCGGACCTGATCAAGATCTACAACGACACCTACCGCCAGCTGCTCGGGGCGGAGAAGCACCCGGGCGCGCTCGGCGCGCCGGCGAGCGAGGTGTGGCCCGAGATCTGGGACGAGATCGGCCCGATGTTCGCCGAGGTCATCGCCACCGAGCGGCCCACCTACACGCCTCACGGGCGCCTCGTGATCCACCGAAACGGCTTCCCCGAGGAGACCTTCTTCACCTGGTCGTACAGCCCGCTCTACGACGACGACGGCAGTGTCGGTGGCGTGCTCGACGTGGTCGTCGAGACAACCGACGAGATCCGGGCCCAGCGCCGGTTGATGGCGGTCACCGCGTTGAGCCGCGAGCTGCTGCGCTCCGCGTCGGTCACGTCCGCCTGCCTCGCCGCGGTGAGCGGCCTCGCCCGGTGGAGCGACGACATCCGGGCGGCCGACATCTACCTGCGCATCGGCGAGGAGCTGGTGCTGGTGGCGTCGAACCGCCGCACCCAGGCGGCGCCCCTGCCGAGCGCGGTCCTGCGCGAGGCCGCCGAGCGCCACACCGACGTGGTCATCGGGCAGCTGCTCGACCGGGGTGGCCCGGCCGACCACGTGGTGGTGCCCATCGGCCGCTCCGACGACGGGCCCCGGGGCGTGCTCGTGGCGTCGCTGCACCCCGAGGTGCCCTACGACGAGGGCTTCCGCCAGTTCGTCGACATCGTCTCCAACACGGTGGGCACCGCGCTCGACGGCGCGGCCCGCCACGACCGCGAGGTGGGTGAGCACCGGGCCATCAACGAGACCCTCCAGGCCGCCATGATCACGCCCATCACCGACATCGGCACCGTGGCGGCGCGCTACGTGGCCGCCGTCGGTGACCTCTCCGTCGGGGGCGACTGGTACGACCTGGTCGAGCTCGACGAGCACCGGCGCGGCCTGATCGTCGGCGACTGCGTCGGCCACGGCCTCGACGCCGCCACCGCCATGGGCCAGCTCCGCAGCGCGGCCCGGGCGATGATGCTCAACCGCCGCGACCCGGCCTCGGTGCTCGAGGGCCTCGACCTCTTCGCCGGGTCGGTCGAGGGCGCCTCGTGCGCCACCGTGGTGTGCGCGCTGATCGACCGCGAGACCGGCACCGTCACCTACAGCCGGGCCGGGCACCCGCCGCCGCTCGTGGCCGGCCCCGCCGGGCACCAGTGGCTCGACGGCGGGCTGGGCCTGCCGCTCGACGTGCGCCCCGGGACCCAGCGCACCAACCAGACCGCCACCATCGGGCCCGACGACGTCGTCGTGCTGTACTCCGACGGCCTGGTCGAGCGCCGGGGCGAGCCGCTCGACCTCGGCCTCGCCCGGCTGGCCGCCTCGGTCGAGGCCGGGCTCGACGCGACCGTCGGCGACATGGCCGACCGCATCCTGCTCGACCTGCTGCCCGACGGCTCGCAGGACGACGTCGTCGTGGTGGTCAAGCGGCTGCACCCCTGAGCGGGCGGTAGGTTCGGCGCCGATGATCAGAACCGCCTGGCGCGACCGCGTCCTCGTCGTCACCATCGACCGCCCCGAGCGCCGCAACGCGCTCGACCACGACGCCCTGGCCGGGCTCGAGGCCGCGCTGGCCGAGGCCGCCGCCGCCGACACCCGGGCCATGGTGCTCACCGGGGCCGAGGGCCACTTCTGCTCGGGGGCCGACCTCACCACGGTCGAGGACGACGAGTTCGTCGCCGCGCTGTCACGCGTGCTGCGGGGGCTGCGCGACGCGCCGTTCCCGACGATGGCCGCGGTCGAGGGCTTCGCCCTCGGCGCCGGCACGCAGCTCGCCATCGCCTGCGACCTGCGCACCGCCACCGCCGACGCCGGCTTCGGCGTGCCCGCCGCCAAGCTCGGCCTGCTCGTCGACCAGTGGACCGTGCGTCGCCTCGTCGGGCTGGTCGGCCAGTCGACGGCCCGCCACGTCCTGCTCAGCACCGACGTGGTGTCGGGCGAGAGGGCCTTCCAGCTCGGGCTGGTGCACCACCTCGGCGATCCGGAGGAGGCGCTGTCCTGGGCCGACCGCATCGCCCGGCTGGCGCCGCTCACCCTTCAGGGGCTGAAGGTCGGCCTGGCCGAGGCCGACCCCGACGTGCCCACCACCCCCGCCTACGCGGCGGCGTTCGAGCGGGCGTGGGGGAGCGCGGACCTGGCCGAGGGCCTGGCCGCCTTCGCCGAGAAGCGCAGCCCCGAGTTCGAGGGCCGCTGAGCCGGCCCTGCTTCTGGGCCGAAGGCATATCTGGGACGCGTCCCCGGACGCTGGGTCCGGATGGGCGCTCAGTCCCCGATGAACGCGATGTAGGTGTGCACACCGCTCGCGCACTGCGAGGCCAGGGATCGGATTTCGGCCAGCGCAGCACGATCGGCATCGTCGAGGGCTGTCCGGCCCTCCAGATGGTCAAGGTCGTCGAGTAGGTGTGCCATCTGCAGATGGTTCAGGACGAGATCGCCGTAGGGGTCCAGGTATCGAAGCAGCCGTGTGTCCGGTGCGATGGCGAGGATCTGCTGGGCGAGTTGATCGCTGAGCTCAGCCGATGAGTCGAGCGTTGCGGATTCTCTCGAGCCTGCTTCCTTCTGAATCACCACGCGGAAGTGCACCGCCAGAGTGTCCCAGACCGCCGGCTCGTTGACGGTCGGTCCCAAGGTTGGCTCGGGCGATCTCTGAAATCTCATAGTTCTTCTGGTGGATGTTGTGTACACCAGTTCGTTGCTGGTAGAGTTCTGGTTCTTCCCCTTCGACACCGCTGCCGAGTTCCCGGTGGTGTGGTGTCCTCCAGTCGGTTCGGTCCGTGGAGTCAGCCCATGCGGTCGGGGAACGAGGAGCAGGGCCCCATCATCCCTGCGGGGTGTGACAGCCACTCGGTCGATGACGTGTCGCTGGTCGAGGTCGTGTTGGGGGTGTGCGCGGGTCGGTTCGGGCTCGATGCGGGTCTGGAGTGGGGGTGTCTCGACGGGGCCGGGTTGCGTGGCGCGGCGGAGGGTCTGCAGCGGGTGATCGGCGCGTTGCAGCATCAGCAGCGCCGGGTGCTCGGGCTGATCGACGAGCGCAACGCCCACACAGCCGAAGGGTCGCGTGACGCGGCGGACTGGGCGGCGGGCCGGTTGGGGATCTCACGCCGGGCAGCGGCGGAGGGGATCGACACCGCCAAGAAGCTCGAGGAGTTCCCGTCGCTCGCAGCGAAGGCCGCGGCCGGTGAGCTCACACCGGAGCAGACCAAGCCGGTCCTCGATCTCGTGACCGCGGCCGCCGCGAACGGCGACCTCCACGCGGATCGCACGTGGGCCACCAACGCCCCCGGCATCGGCGTCG
>CAMFLJ010000180.1 GCA_945957335.1 uncultured Actinomycetes bacterium
CTCCTCGGGGTCGGACACCCGGATCCGGAAGGGCGGCGCCTCGACGATCCGGGGCCGTCCGTCGACGAGGTGCACGAGCTTGCGGGCGGCTCCCCGGCTCGTGCGCCTCGACGCCTCGGCGGTGATCTCACGGGTGATCTGCTCCCGCTCCTCGGCCACGAAGAACTCGACGAAGCGGTCGATGTGGATCTGCTCGTACCACACCTCGAGCTCGCCCATGCCGGCGAAGCGGTGCATCGCCTCGCGGTAGGTGCGGGCCATCGTGGTAGCCGCCTCGACGGCCTCGTCGTCGGCCACGCCGACGTCGCGCGCCAGCACGACGAAGCTGGCGGCCAGCCGCAGCACGTCCCACTCGAAGGGCCCGGGGAGGGTCTCGTCGAAGTCGCGGAGGTCGAACGAGAGGCTGCGCTCGGGGGTGGCCCACAGGCCGAAGTTGAGGATGTGGGCGTCGCCGCAGAGCTGCACCTCGAGCCCCGAGTGGGGTCGGGTGGCCAGGTCGGCGGCCATCACCGCGGCGCCACCCCGGTAGTAGGTCCACGGCGAGTGGGCCATGCGGCCGTGACGGATGGGGACGAGGCGCGGCACCCGGTCGTGGCTCTGGGCGAGCACGGTGGCGAGCGCGTCCCTGTCGCGCTGGGCGGGGTCCCACGCCCCGAGCTCGGTGCGGGTGATGGCCTTGCGGGCGGCCCGGCCGGTGTCCGCCCGATCGGCGATGCCTCGTCGGCGCGGCTCGGGGGCGTGCGGCATCGGGGTCCTCTCGGGCTCGGCGTCCGGTGACGGCCCGCGCATCGTAGGGGCGGCCACGGGCGCCGCGGCGCGATCGTCCGGGGGGCCGCGCCGGTCGTCGTCGGCGACCGGTCCGACCCGTCGGAGGGCACTGGTACCGTCCGCTCGATGGACGGGGGAGCAGGGGAGATCGAGGCGCGCTGGTCGACGAGGGCGCGCGACTGGGGACCGCCGTCGGGCACCGCGCCGGTCGACGACGCCCGCATCAACTTCGACCAGGGCCTGCCCGACCCGTCGTTGTTCCCGATCGACGAGTTGCGGCGCGCCCTCGATCAGACGCTGGCCGAGGACGGCGACCAGGCGCTGCGCTACTTCGGCGCCGGCGGCGCGAGCGAGATGCAGTACGGCCACGTCGGCCTCCGCCGCACGATCGCCGACCGGCTCGCCGCCCGCGACGGCCGGGCCCTCGACGAGGGCGGCGTGACGCTGGTGAACGGCTCGACCGACGGGCTGGCCCTCGCCGTGAACGCCTTCATCGACCCCGGCGACGGCGCCGTGGTGGAGGCCGCCACCTACCCCCACACCCGCCGCTTCATCGGCGCGGCGGGCGCCACCGTGGCCACGGTGCCCGTCGACGACGACGGCATGGTGGTCGACGCGCTGCCCCGTGCCCTCGACGAGCTGCGCGCCGCCGGCGCCACGCCGAAGCTGATCTACACGATCCCGAGCTTCCACGCCCCGACCGGCACGGTGCTGAGCGAGCCCCGTCGCCGCCGCCTGGTCGAGATCGCGTCCGAGCAGGGCGTGATGGTGCTCGAGGACAACTGCTACCACGACTTCTCCTACGACGGGCCGCCGCCGCCCACCCTGCGCCACTTCGACGACGCGGGCGTCGTGGTGCAGTCCGACAGCTTCTCCAAGTACGTGGCGCCGGGGCTGCGCATGGCCTGGGTGGCCGGTGACCCGGCCGCGATCCGCGGCGTCGTTCGGGTGCGCCAGGACTTCGCCGTGAGCGCGCTGCTGGCCCGGGCGCTCCAGCGCCTCGTGGTGAGCGGTGACTTCGACCGCCACGTGGCCGAGCTGCGCGACCACTACCGCCACAAGCGCGACCTCACCTCGGCCGCGCTTCGGGAGCACTGCGAGCCGCTCGTGTCGTTCCGCGAGCCCACCGGTGGCTTCTACTTCTGGCTGCGCATCGCGGACGAGGTCGACTGGGAGCAGGCCCGCGCCACCGCCGCCGCGGCCGGCGTCGCGGTGCGGCCCGGTGCCCGCTTCACCGACGACACCTCCGGCCCCCAGCACGTCCGCCTCTCGCCGATCCAGGTGCCCGAGGCCGACATCGAGCCGGGCATCGCCGAGCTGGGCCGGGCCCTGCGGGCGGCCGTGGGCCCCTCGCCGGCGTCCTAGCCTCCGGCCATGGCTCCCGACCTCCCGCCCGCCGACGCCGCCCCGATCACCGTCGCCGAGGCCTTCGCCACCGCCTGGGACGCACAGGACCTCGAGACCGTGCTCGCCCTGGTCACCGACGACTGCGTCTTCGAGTCGGCCCGGCCCGGCGCCAACGGCGCCCGCGTGCAGGGCCGCGACGAGCTGCGCCGGGTGTGGGGCCCCAGCTTCGTGCCCAGCGACGCGGCGATGGAGACCGAGGCCACCTTCGCCGCCGACGGCGGCCGGGTCGTGCAGCTGTGGCGCTTCGTCGCCGGCGACACCGTCGTGCGTGGCGTCGACGTGCTCCGGGTCCGCGACGGCCGCATCTGCGAGAAGCTCGGCTACGTCAAGGCCTGAGCGCGCCGTCGGCCCCGGGTACGTTGCGCCGATGGAGACACGGGGGATCGGGTCGGTCGAGGTCGGCGTGGCCGGGCTCGGCACCAACAACTTCGGCATGCGGATCGGGCGCGACGACTCGCTCGAGGTGATCGCCGCCGCGCTCGACGCCGGCATCACGTTGTTCGACACGGCCGACGTCTACGCCGGCGGCCGGTGCGAGGAGATCCTGGGCGAGGCCCTCGAAGGGGTCCGTGACCAGGTGGTGATCGCCACCAAGTTCGGGTGGACGGCCGCACCCGACCGCGCCTCGGTGGCCGCCGCGGTGGAGGGCAGCCTGCGCCGGCTGCGCACCGACCACGTCGACGTCCTCTACTGCCACCGCCCCCAGGAGGGGGTGCCCCTCGCCGAGACCCTCGGCGCCATGGGCGAGCTGGTCACCACGGGCAAGGTGCGCGAGATCGGCTGCTCCAACGTGACCGCGGCCGACGTGGTCGAGTGGGTGGCAGCCGCCGACGCCGCGGGTGTCGGCCGGCCCGCCTGCGTCGAGGACCAGTACAACCTGCTGTTCCGCTCGCCCGAGGCCACGCTCGTGCCGGCCGCCGTCGGGGCGGGGATGGCGTTCGTGCCGTTCTTCCCGCTGGCCAACGGCCTGCTCACCGGCAAGTACCAGGTGGGTGCGGCACCCGATCCGGAGAGCCGCCTCGGCTGGGCCCTCGAGCGCGTGGCCGCGCAGCGCGGCGTGAGCGTCGACGAGCTCGCGGCCGACGGCGACGAGGCGCTCAAGGCCTCGATGGAGTGGCACCCCCACGAGCAGTTCGACCTCGACCTCGACGTGGTCGCGGCCCTCCACGCCTTCGCCGCGGAGTCGGGCCGCACGATGCTCGAGCTGGCCCTCGGATGGCTCGCGGCCCAGCCCTCGGTCCCCACGGTGATCGCCGGCGCCCGCACCGCCGAGCAGGTCCGCGCCAACGTCGCCGCCACCGGGTGCGGGCTCACGCCGGACGAGCTGGCGGAGCTCGACCGCATCACCGCCGCCTGAGCCGGTCGCCGGCCCCACGGTCGTGGGTCGGAGTGCTCGAGGTGCACAGGAACGGTCCTCCGTAGGATCATCCATGGCGGGCACCACGGAAGCCGATCGGTTTCGGGGGTCGTCGTGGACCAGAGCGGAACCAGAAGGGGAGCGTCTCCGGAGGGTGGCGCGAGGCCGCCCCTGCGGCCGCGCCTGCCCGGCGCGTCGCCCGAGATCGCGTCGGCGGCGCTGCTGGCCGAGTCCGAGGCCCGCTTCCGGATGCTGGCCGAGAACGCCTCCGACATCGTCTACGAGCTCTCGCCCGAGGGCTCCATCGCCTGGATCTCCCCGTCGGTGGAGCACCTGCTCGGCCACGCTCCCGAGGCGCTCGTCGGGCTCTCCGCGATGGTGCTGATCGCCGACGAGGACCACGAGCTCGTGATGGCCCTCGCCGAGCGGCTCCGGGCCGGTGACGACGTCGAGGCGGTCGAGCTGCGGTACCTCACGGCGAAGGGTGAACGGCGGTGGATGTCGGTGCGGGCGCGGCCGTTCAGCGAGGAGGGCCGCGAGTTCACCGGCGCCGTGCTCGGCGTGCGCGACTGCCACGCCGAGGTGCTGGCCCGGCGGGCGGCGTCGACCCTGTCGGCGGGCAACGCGGCGCTCGGGCACGCGAGCAGCGAGGCCGAGCTGCTCGACGCGATCTGCCGCGCGGCGGTCGACCACGGCGGGTACCTCTTCGCCTGGTACGGGCGGCCCGTCCACGACGACGACCGCAGCGTGGCGCCGGTCGCGATGGCGGGCGCCCACCAGGCCTACCTCGACGAGGTGCGCGTGTCGTGGGGTGACGGTCCCCTCGGGCAGGGCCCGACCGGGACCTCGATCCGCACCGGGGTGCTGCAGACGGTGAACGACTTCGAAGCCATCGACGCCTTCTCGCCATGGCTCGAGGCGGCGACCTCGCGTGGCTTCCGCTCGTCGATCAGCCTGCCCGTCCTGGTCGACGGCGAGGTCGACGGGGCCCTGATGGTCTACGCCGGCGAGCCCGACGCGTGGACGGCCGAGAGCAGCCCCGTCATGGAGGACCTCGAGCGCCAGCTCGGCTTCGGCCTCGGCCGGCTACGCGACCTCGAGCGCATCGCCGAGGAGTCCGCCCAGCGGGCGCTCCTCAGCACCGCCATCGACCAGGCGGTGGAGGCGGTGCTGATCACCGACACGGCCATGAAGATCGTCTACGCCAACCCCGCGGCCTCCACCTCGAGCGGCTACCCGATGGAGGAGATCCTCGGCGCGACCCCGTTCATCTTCCAGAGCGACGTGCACCCGCCGGAGTTCTTCGAGGACATGTGGGCGACCATCCTCGACGGCCGACCGTGGCACGGCGTGTTCGTCAACCGTCGCCGGGACGGTGAGCTGTACGAGGAGGACTCGACCATCACGCCCGTGATCGGTGAGGACGGCACGGTCGTCGCCTACGTCGCGGTGAAGAGCGACCTGAGTCGCGAGCGCCAGCTCGAGGCCGGCCTCGAGCGCGAGCACGGCGACCGGCGCGCCCTGGCCGCCGTCCTGGGCTCGGTGCGGCCGGGTGAGCCATTCGAGGCCAACGCGGCCTCGCTGTGCGACGCGGTCATGGCCATCGACATGGTGCTCGACTGCCGTCTGCTCGTCTTCGGCGAAGCGGGCTCGGTTGTGCACTTCGGCGGCCCGGCCGACGGCGGGGCGCTGCGCATGATGAGCGGCTCGGCCGTCGACACCTGGGTGTCCACCGACTTCGAGTCGCTGCTCGCCGCCGGCCCCTGGTGGCTCGACGTGGCGGGGCCGATCGCCGCCGCCGTCCTGCCGCCCGACGACCTGGCCCACCTCGTCGAGCACGGGATCGCCTCGGTGGGGCTCGTCCCGCTCCACCACGCCGGCGCGCTGGTCGGGGCACTCGCCCTGGCGTCGGCGGCCGACGTCCCCGCCTCGGTCGCCCGTGACGGGCTCTTCGTGGAGGTGGCCGACCTGGCCGCCGGGCTCCTGGGCGAGCAGGCGGCCGGCGAGCGGTCGTTCCGCGACCGGCGGGCCGCCATCGAGCAGACCATCGCCGAGTCGGCGTTCGCCATCGTGTTCCAGCCCTTCATCGACCTGCACACGGGTGAGGCGCGGGGGTACGAGGCGCTGACCCGCTTCGCCGACGGACGCCGTCCCGACCTCGTGTTCGGCGAGGCCCACGAGGTGGGGCTCGGCTGCGAGCTGGAGGCGGCGTGCGCGGCCGCGGCCGTCGACGCGGCGCGGGCCATCCCCTCTGATCTGCTCGTCAGCGTGAACTTCTCGCCGGACACGATCCTCGAGGGCCTCGCCGCCGAGGTGCTGGCGAGGGCCGATCGCTCGTTCGTGGTCGAGATCACCGAGCACGTCCCGGTCGACTCCTACCGCCGCCTCGCCGAGGCCCTCTCCGGCCTCCCCGACGTGAAGATCTCGGTCGACGACGCCGGCTCCGGGTACGCCAGCCTCCGCCACATCCTCGAGCTGCGCCCCGACGTGCTGAAGATGGACATCGCCCTCGTCCGCGGCATCGACACCGACCCCACCCGCCAGGCGATGGCGGCCGGGCTGCGCCACTTCACCCAGTCCACCGGGACCGTGCTCATCGCCGAAGGGGTGGAGACCGAGGCGGAGGCCGAGACGCTGCGCGGCCTGGGTGTCGACCTCGCCCAGGGCTACCTCTACGGGCGTCCCGCCCCGCTCGACCCCGAGGTGCTCTGATGGCACCTTGACCGGTTGCTGACGCTTCCGTGACGCACCTGCCGTAGAACCGACGAGGTCACTCGACCACCACCCCCGGTGCCTGCTGCGCCCGACCCCTGGAGCCGACCATGAACCGCCGCACCCTCGCCCTCGCCGCCGTCCCGCTCCTGGCGCTGCCGCTGGTCGCCGGCGCCTGCTCGAGCGACAAGGACTCGAAGTCCTCCTCCACGACCACCACCAGCGAGGTCGGCAACGTGCTCCCTCCCGTCATCCTCACGCCCGAGCAGACCACGACCACCGTGAAGCCCGGCACCACGGTCACCTTCGACATGGGCGACCCGGGTGAGGGCAGCTTCGTGGCCACCAGCTCCGACGAGGCCGTGTTCAAGGTGACCAGCGAGGGCAAGGTCCAGGGCACCTTCACGACCAACGCGGGCGGCGTCGCCGAGGCCAAGGGCAAGGCCGAGGTCACGGTGCAGTTCAAGGGGTCGGTCAACGGCCTGGGCACCCCCACCACCTTCACCATCACCGTCGACTAGCGCCACGGGCGCGCGCTCGTGGGACGCGACGAGGCCCCGGCGTGTGCCGGGGCCTCGTCGCGAGCCCTGGTGCCCGGATGGTGGAGCTGGGGGGAATCCAGCGCCGTTCGAGCGATGCCTGTGGTGCCTTACGTACTAAGTCCACGATCGACTCTGAGAAAGCAACCGGGAAAGCAACGCAGGATTGGCCGCCACAGGCTGGAGCGGGTGGAAGGGACCTAGAAGGGTCGGGTGGCGGGCCCCGCCCTCAACGGTGTGTGCAGGACAGACACCTCAGGAGGCTTGATGCACGGCAGCGGCCGGCTGCTCATTTGCCGTCTTCGTGAAGCGGAACCCGGGGACGAGCCTTCGCCAGCCGAACCGCCACCGCGCCGCCCGCTCGAAGCGCAACAGGTGAGCGTCCACGTTGGACGGACCCCAAACACCGACGTTCATGCCGCCGGCCGCCGACACGGGCGGCTGACCCCAGGCGTCCTTGCACGCGTCGCCAACGCCGCCAGCGAGTCCGACCCGGACCTCGGCCCAAACCGCCCCGACTCTGCGGCTGTCGCAAGTCACCCAGGTCTCTGCGCAGCGGAGACGCTGCTGGAGCTCGTGGCCGGCGTCGGCCAGCGCCGTGAGCGTCTCCGGGCTGTCGCTTGTCCGGCGACGGATCCGGAAGGGGTACTCGGTCCAAGCGACGAGAGTGGCAGCGGCTTCGGCGTAGCCCGTGCGCCGGCGGGCGGCGGCGTCGGCGACCTTCGTGAGTGCGAAGGTCGTGGCCGCGGCGATTGCTGCCCCGAGTGCGCCGAGGATCGCGACCACGAGGGGCCAGCCCAGCCG
>CAMFLJ010000181.1 GCA_945957335.1 uncultured Actinomycetes bacterium
CCACGGGCTTGGCCCGGGCGAGGTCGCGCACGATGCGCGTGAACTTGCGCGGGTTGCCGAACGACTGGAGGTGCAGCGCCACGACCGCGGTGGCGGGGTCGTCGGCCCAGTACTGCAGGAGGTCGTTGCCGGAGACGTCGATCTTGGAGCCGACGTCGACGAAGGTCGAAAAGCCCACGCCGAGCTGGTGGGCGTGGTCGAGGGCGGCCAGGCCGAGGGTGCCCGACTGGGTGAGGAAGCCGACGTTGCCGGGGCGCACCGCCACCTGACCGAAGTTGGCCACCAGGGAGATGCCCTCGGCGGTGTTGATGACGCCCATCGACTCGGGGCCGATCACGCGCATGCCCGTGGCGTGCGCCCGCTCGACGATCTCGGCCTCGGTGCCCGGCGGCAGGCGGTCGAAGCCGGCGCTGAAGACCACCAGGCCCTGCACCCGCTTGCGACCGCACTCGTCGACCACGTCGAGCACGCCCGCCGCGGGCACGGCCACGATGGCCAGGTCGACGGCATCGGGGATGTCGAGGACGCTCTGGTAGGCGCGCACGCTGGCCACGTGCCCGCCCGCGGGGTTGACCGGGTAGACCGGTCCCTCGAACCCGCCGGCCACCAGGTTGCGGAACACCTCGTGGCCGATGCCGCCTCGCTCGCGGCCGGCGCCGATCACCGCGATCGAGGTGGGCGACAGCAGGCGGCTCACCGACGCCGCCTCCGAGCGGCGCTCGCGGGCCTCGATGCGCAGCCGGCCCTCGGCCGTGGGCTCGATGCCGAGGCGGACCTCGATCACGCCCTCCTCGAACTCGCTCGACACCTGGAAGCCGGCGTCGTGGAAGACGCCGAGCATCTTGCGGTTGGTGGGCAGCACCGTGGCGGTGAGCCCGTCGAGCCCGTTCTCGCGGGCGGCGACGGCGAGGTACTCGAGCAGCACCGTGGCCAGCCCCCGGCCCTGGTGGTCGTCGTCGGTGATGAAGGCGACCTCGGCCTCGTTGCGGTCGGGCCAGATGTCGTAGCTGGCGATGCCCACGATGCTGTCGCCGAGGAGGGCCACGAACGCCAGCCGGGTGACGTAGTCGATGTTGACGATGCGCTCGAGGTCGCGCTGGGAGAGCTTCGGCAGCGGGCTGAAGTAGCGGTAGTAGATGGTCTCGCGCGACTGGCGGGTGTGGAAGGCGTCGACCTCGTCCATGTCGTCGGGGACGACCGGGCGCACGTGCACGGTGCCGCCGTCGGTGAGGACCGCGTCGAACTCCCAGCGCTCGGGGTAGCCGGGAGGGCGCGAGGGGTTCGCCATGGGCCGAGCCTAGGCCCCGACCGCGGCGCCCCGAAGGGGCTACGGTCCCGACGACCGGGCGTCGTGCCCGGTGGGGACCAGGGGGTCAGGGGTGACCAGCACCGCCGATGCGACCGAGGCCACGAGCGCCGGTGGCGACACCGTGCACCACCGCACCTGCCCGCTGTGCGAGGCCGGGTGCGGGCTCGAGCTCACGGTGCGCAACCACACCGTCGTGCGCATCCGCGGCGACCGCGACAACGCCTTCTCGAAGGGCTTCATCTGCCCCAAGGGCTCGGCCCTCCACCACCTCCACGCCGACCCCGACCGCCTGCGCGCCCCGATGGTGCGGCGCGGCGACGACCCCGCCACCGCCACGTGGGAGGAGGTCTCGTGGGACGAGGCCTACGCGGTGGTCACCGAAGGGCTGCGCGGCGTGATCGAGCGCCACGGCCGTGACGCGGTGGCCGTCTACATGGGCAACCCGAGCATCCACTCGCTCGGGCCCACGCTGTTCAACGGCGCCCTGGTGAAGGCCATCGGCAGCCGCAACGTGTTCTCGGCCTCGACCGTCGACCAGATGCCCAAGCACGTGTCGAGCGGGCTGATGTGGGGCAACCCGCTCATGATCGCGGTGCCCGACCTCGACCGCACCGACCACCTGCTCGTCCTCGGCGCCAACCCCTACGAGTCGAACGGCAGCCTCTGCACCGCGCCCGACTTCCCGGGCCGGCTCGAGGCGATCCGGGACCGCGGCGGCAAGGTCGTCGTCGTCGACCCCCGCCGTACCAAGACCGCCGAGCACGCCGACGAGTGGGTGGCGATCCGTCCCGGCGGCGACGCCCACCTCCTGGTGGCGATGCTGCAGGTGCTGTTCGCCGAGGGCCTGGCATCGCTCGGCGCCGTGGCCCCGTTCGCCTCCGGGCTCGACGAGCTCGCCGCCGCCGTCGGCCGGTTCACGCCCGAGGCCGTCGAGCCCGTCACCGGCATCGCCCCTGACCTCGTGCGCCGCCTCGCCCGCGACCTGGCGGCCGCCCCCACCGCCGCCGTCTACGGCCGCATCGGCACCCACACCGTCGGCTTCGGCACCGTGGCCGCATGGGCCGTCGACGCCCTCAACGCCTGCACCGGCAACCTCGACCGGCCCGGCGGCGCCATGTTCTCCCTGCCCGCCCACGACCGCGGCCCCGGCAAGGGCTCGGGCCGTGGCTTCGTGTCGGGCCGGCGCCACAGCCGGGTGAGCGGGCACCCCGAGGTGCGCGGCGAGTACCCGGTGGCGGCCATGGCCGAGGAGATCACCACCCCGGGCGAGGGCCAGGTGCGCGCCCTGGTGACGGTGGCCGGCAACCCCGCGGTGTCGGCGCCCAACTCGGCCGCCGTCGAGGAGGCGCTCGGGCAGCTCGAGTTCATGGTGAGCGTCGACCCGTACCGCAACGAGACCACCCGCTTCGCCAACGTGATCCTGCCGCCGCCCACGCCGCTCGAGCGCAGCGAGTACCACATGGCCTTCTTCAACATGGCCGTGCGCAACGTGGCCGAGTGGGCGCCCCCGCTGTTCGAGGCGCCCGGCCCGCAGGAGCACGAGATCCTGGGCCGGCTGTGCCTCATCGCCACCGGGCCCGAGGTGGGCGACGACCCCGCCGCCCTCGACGCCATGCTCCTCGACGGCGCCCTGCGCGCTGCGATCGACGCACCGGGCTCGCCCGTGGCCGAGCGCAGCGTCGACGAGCTGCGCGAGCTCGTCACCGCCGACCCGGTGCGCACCACGCCCGACCACCTCATCGACGTGATGATCCGCACCGGCCACTACGGCGACTGGTTCGGCGCGGTGCCCGACGGCCTGTCGCTCGACGTGCTGGCCGCCTCGCCTCACGGGGTCGACATGGGGCCGCTCGTGCCCCGCCTCCCCGACTCGCTGCGCACCCCGAGCGGGCAGCTCGAGCTCGCGCCCGCCACGGTGATCGACGACCTCGACCGCCTGTGGGCCGCCCTCGACGAGGCCACGGCGTCACGGGCCGACGGCTCGCTCGTGCTCATCGGCCGGCGCCACCTGCGCTCCAACAACTCGTGGATGCACAACGTGAACGTGCTGGCCAAGGGCCGGTTCCGCTGCACGCTCCAGGTGCACCCCGACGACGCGGCTCGCCTCGGGCTCACCGACGGCGGCGACGCCGAGGTGCGGTCCCGGGTCGGCCACCTCGTGGCGCCGGTCGAGGTCACCGACACCGTCACGCCCGGCGTGGTGAGCCTCCCCCACGGATGGGGCCACGACCGCCCCGGCGCCCCGTTCCTCGTCGCCGGCCAGCGCCCCGGCGTGAACGCCAACCTGCTCACCGACGACCGCCGGCTCGACCCGCTCTCGGGCAACGCGGTGCTCAACGGCGTGCCGGTGGAGGTCGCCCCGGTTACCACCGGCGGCTGACCCGCCAGGCCTGCCCAGGCCGCGCCGCCGTGCCGGGCTGGCGTCAGCCGTCGCCGGTGCTCGAGTTGAGCGAGGCGCCGCACCACTTCTCGGTGTAGGCGTCGACCCGGTCCGAGGCGGGCTGGAGGTCGCGGAGGCGGTCCTGCAGCGAGCGCATCACCGTGGCCAGCCCCTCCGGGTCGTCGGCCGCCACGGATCGGGCGTCGTCCTGCACACCAACCAGCGCGTCGGCGAGCTGCTCGAGGTCGTCGCGGATGACCGCCGGCGGCTCGGCGTCGGCCAGGCGGCGCAGCCCGTCGATGGCGGGCTGGAGGCCGGTGTCCTGCCCGCCCACGGCCAGCGAGAGGTCGCCGATCGACTGGAGCTCGCCGACGGTGTTGCAGAACTGCTCGGGCTGGCCAGGGGCCTGGTTCGGCACCGCGCCCTTGCCCGACTCGACCCACGCCGCCGAGCCCAGCGCGGCGCCCACGGCGACGAGGATCATCACGATCCAGACCCACGCCGGCAGCCCCGTGCGCTCGCGGGCGTTCTCACCACCGGGTTCGGGCACGGGACGGTCCGCCATCGACGGGCACGCTACCGCTGGGCCCCCGCACGGCCGGGACCGGGCCGCGTCGGGTCGGTCCCGGTCAGGCCTCCGGCGCCAGCCCGGCCTCGAGGTCGGGCTCGCGGCTCGGCTCCGGGCCGGGCTCGAGGTCGGTGACGTGGGTGTGGGCCTGGCTCACCAGACGCGCCTCGGCCTCGGCCTCGGCCCGCACGTCACGGGTGATGATCAGGAACCCGGTGCCCCACACCACGACCACCGAGGCGATGACCGCGATGGTCCACCCCGGGCCGATGAGGCCACCGAGCAGGCCGGCGATGAGCAGCGAGATGCTCATCGACAACGTGACCAGCGCGAAGGCGGCCGCGAACACGCGCCCGCGCAGCTCGTCGGGCGTGAGCATCTGGATGCCGTAGGTGGTGAGGGTCCACTGCGCGCCACCGCCGAGGTGGGCGATGAGGACGAACACGAACGCCATCACGATCCAGGGCGTGACGGCGACGCCCAGGTAGAAGATGCCGTAGCCGATGCACGCCACGCCGCACGCCAGCAGCACCCCGTGGATGCCCCGCCGCACCAGCTTGCGGATCAGGAACGGCCCGATCAGCACACCGAGCCCGCGCGCGGTGAGCAGGAGGCCGGTGCCGCCGTCGCCCGCGTTCCAGCGCTCGTCGGAGAGCACCGCGAGCATGCCGACGATGCCGGCGCCGAGGGCGAAGCCGACGTGCGAGCCGAGCAGGGCGAGGATCGACGGGTGGCGCCGGGCGTAGCGCAGCGCCTCGACCGTGTCCTTGATCGGGCGCATCCGCTCGACCTCGGCGTCGGGCTCGCGGGCGGCCTGCATCGGCGTGCGGATCGACCACACCAGCGCACCGGCCAGCACGAAGCTGCCGGCGTCGACCAGGAACGCCGTCTGGCGGCCGAAGAGCACCGTGACCCCGGCGCCCAGCGCAGCACCGACGGCCAGCATGGCGCCCCACGTCGCCGACATCATCGCCGTGGCCTCGGGCAGGTCGTCCTCGTCGACGAGGTTGGCCACCCCCGCCTGCGACGCGGGGCCGAAGAACGAGCCCAGCGCGGTGATGCCGGCCTGGGCGACGAACACCATCCACGCCATGCCCGATCCGGCGAAGAGGAAGAGCAGCGCCACCACGGCCTGGGCGAAGGAGGCGAGGACCAGCACGGTGCGGCGGTCGAAGCGGTCGACCACCGGGCCGGCCAGCGGCGCCATCACGAACGTCGGCAGGCTCTGGGCCACCCAGAACAGCGACGCCAGGAGGTCGGAGCCGGTCTGGTCGAGCAGCAGCCCGATGGCGGCGACGGTCGCGAACCAGTCGCCCGCGTAGCTGACGAGCTGAGCGCAGAAGAGTCGGCGGAACTGGCCGTTGCGGCGGAAGAGGGACCACATGGTTCGAGGGGGTGTCCTGCCATCGGTGCAGGCCCTCGGACACTACAGCGGTGCCTCTGACGCTCCGTCAGCTCGGAGGCGTGGGATCGGCGTGGGGTCAGCGACCGTTCAGGCCGAGGACGCCCGGCGGGCGCGGCGCAGCTTGCCGATGCTCACCAGCAGCTCGCCGATGGTGTGGCCGCTGTCGAGCGAGTGGCGCAGGGGCGCCTCGGGGTGCACGACGTAGCGGTTGCGCCGGCCCTCCTTGAAGCGGGTCACGTAGCCCTCGGCGACGAGGTCGGAGATGATCGACTGCGCGGCGCGCTCGGTGATGCCGACGCGCACCGCCACGTCACGGGCGCGGATGTCGGGCTCCTCGGCCAGGCAGCCGAGCACGTGGGCGTGGTTGGTGAGGAAGGTCCACTGGCTGCGGGCGTTCTCGTCGGCCACGGCGCTCACCCCCTCACAGCACGTCGGGGGTCATGAGCACGACCCGCTGGACCGGCACACCGAGCCACAGGGCGGCCGCCGCCTTGAGGTCGCGCAGCGCCTCGTCGCGCTCGGCGCCGGTGCCCATCACCGACAGCTCGGCCGGCAGGAAGGCGCACCAGTCGCCGCCCTCACAGGGGTCGACCACGGCGTCGAGCACCAGCACGTCGCCCACGGCGGTGGCCGTCGGCGAGTCGGCCGAGGGCCGCTCGGCGGTGGGCCGGGTGAGCCAGCCGGCGCCGAGCAGGGGCCGCAGCGCGTGCTCGAGTCGACGGGCGAACAGCTCGGGGACCGTGCGGCCCGACGCGGGCACCACCACCCGGGTGGCGTCGCGCGTGGCGACGGCGTGGCGGCCCACCTCGGTGCACTCGAAGCCACGCACGCGCAGGGCGTCGAGCACGGCATCGGCCAGGACGGCGTCGGGACGGGTGGAGTCGATCATCGAAGTGCTCCTCGGGTGCGCAGGGACTGGATCTCGTCGGGGCCGTAGCCCAGGGCGGACAGGACGTCGTCGGTGTGCTGGCCCGGGCCCGGGGCGGGACCGGGGTCCGGCGGCGCCTCACCGGCGAGGCGGACGGGGACGGGCACGAGGTCGGCGCCGTGGGTGGCGGCCGGCAGCCACGGCAGCCGCTCGTGGAAGTGGGGGTCGGCGGCCAGCGACTCCTGGTCGTTCACCGGGCTGAGGGCGGTGTCGTGATCGGTGGCGAACCGGGCCCACTCGGCGCTCGTTCGCTCGAGCATCAGCTTGGCGATCTCGTCGCGCAGCTCGAGCTCGCCCACCGCGTGGTCGGCGTACTCGGCCCCGGGCCAGCGCTCGAACAGGTCGAGGCGCCCCACGCCCTCGCAGAAGTTGCGCCAGAACCGGCGCTCGCTCGCCATGAGCAGCACGTGGCCGTCGGCCGACTCGTAGACCTGGTAGCGCACGCCCTCGGCCAGTCCGGCGGTGCCGGGCGCCCGGCGCGCTCCCCCGTCGGCGGCGTTGCCCTCCACCTCGGCGTCGGGCCGGTGGTAGGCCCGCACCGACTCCACGCGGAGCCAGTCGAAGGCCACCGCGGCGTCGGCCTGGGCCACGTCGAGCAGGCAGCCCTCGCCGGTGGCTCGCGCCCGCACCACCCCGGCGAGCACGCCGATGGCGCCGTAGAGCGGCCCGGCGTTCATGCCGATGGAGACGTGCTCGGGGATGCGGGGGCGGCCCTCGTCGTCGGTGTCGGGGCGGAACACGCCGGCCCACGCGTCGAAGCCGACGCCGTGGCTCGGGATGCTCCGGTAGGGGCCGGTGGCGCCGAAGCCGCTCATGGCCACCATGACGAGCGCGGGGTTGAGCTCGCGCAGCTGCTCGTAGCCGAGGCCGCGACGGTCGAGCGCGCCGGGGCGCATGCCCTCGACCACCACGTCGGCACCGGCCACCAGGCGGCGGAACACCTCGGCGCCGTCGGGGTGGGCGAGGTCGAGGCACACCGAGCGCTTGCCC
>CAMFLJ010000182.1 GCA_945957335.1 uncultured Actinomycetes bacterium
CTGCTCGAGGAGATGGGCCAGCAGGCCCACGAAATCCTACAGTCCCGGCGGCCCCAGGCCGCCGAGTAGCGCCGCCCCCCACTTGCCCCCCCAGCCGGTCGGGCCAAAAAAGGGGCCGTGGCCCGCACCGCCCGCCTGCTCGGCCTGTCGGCCCGCATCTTCGTGCCCGCCGGCACCGCCGACGCCCGCATCCGCGCCATCGAGGGCGAGGGCGCGGTGGTCGGCGTGGTCGACGGCACCTACGACGACGCCGTCGCCCACTCGGCCGAGGTCGCCGCCGCCGACCCCGACGGACGCACGCTGGTCGTGTCCGACACCTCGTGGGAGGGCTACCAGCTCGTCCCCCGCTGGGTGATCGAGGGCTACACCACCGTGTTCGACGAGATCGACGAGTCGGTGGCCGCCGCCGGTGCCCGCACGCCCGACGTGGTCGTCATCCAGATCGGGGTGGGCGCCCTGGCCGCCGCGGCCGTCGCCCGCTACGGCGACGAAGCCCGTGCGGGCACGGTGAAGCTGCTCGGCGTCGAGCCCGTGAGCGCCGACTGCATGCTCGCCTCGGTCGCCGCCGGCGAGCCCGTCGACGTGCCCGGCCCCCACCACTCGATCATGGCGGGGCTCAACTGCGGAGCGCCCTCGCTGCTGGCGTTCCCGTCGGTGTCGGGATCGTTCGCCGCCTTCGTCGGCATCGACGACGACTGGGCCGTCGGCGCCATGCGCGACCTCGACCGCTACGGCGTCGAGGCCGGCGAGACCGGCGGCGCCGGCCTGGGCGGCGTGCGGGCGGCGCTGGCCGAGTGCCCCGGCGTGGTGGAGGCCCTCGGCCTCGGGCCGGACGCGTCGGTGCTCTTCATCTGCACCGAGGGCGCCACCGACCCGACCTTCTTCGAGAAGGTCGTCGGCCACCCCCCTCGCAACGCCGTCGCCTGACCCTCTGGGCGCCCGGCGCGACCTGTTGCCGGATGTCCGCCGCAGCGGGACACATGGCAACCGGTCGGGAACCGGAGCGGGCGTGCCGTCGTCTGATCTCCAATGGCGATCATGCGGTGGCGGCGGTGGGGCGTGGCGGTGATGGTCCTGGCGGCGGGCACGGCGCCGGCGGCCTGCTCGATCGGCCAGGGGACGGTGGCGTGCTCGATGGCGGCACCGCCGACCAACCCGGTCGAGGTCGCCCGATCCTGGTCGTACGGATCGGCGGTGGTGGTCGGGACGGTCGGCGAGGACCTCGGCCGGACGAGGACGTTCTCCCCCGGCTACCGCAGCGACCGGCACGCCTTCGCCGTCGAGCGGGTGGTGTCGGTCGTCCCGAGCGCAGCGACTGCGGACGATCCCCGGCCGACGTCGACCGAGTCGGAGGTCGCCGCTCTCACCGAGGTGGTGAACGTCCACTACCCGGACCAGCCGCCGAGCTGCGGAGGAAGGGCGGAGAACGCGTCGCTCGACGAGGGCGACCGGGTCCTCCTCGTCCTCGGTCCGCCGCAGCCGACGGCGGAGGTGTGGACGGTCGGGCCCGCCGTGTCGGCCATGGACCTCGCCGGTGAGGCGGGCGCCGAGACCGCGACCTGGCAGCACCGCACCACCACGACCGAGGGCGGCTGCGACGGCCACCTCACCTACGACCTCGCCTCGCTCGAGGCCGCGTTCCGCGCCGCGTACGGCGACCCGTCGATCGCCCGCGACCTCCCGACCACCTGCTCGCAGGCCTGACCCCCCGGCCGGACCCGTCGCCATCAGGGCGCGTGGGAGCCCCTGACATCGACGGATCGCGAGCGAGGAGAGGGGCCATGATGGGCCGATGGCGTACGACACCGACCTGGCGGACCGGATCCGGGCGCTGATCCCCTTCGAGGCCGAGCACACCGAGAAGGCGATGTTCGGCGGGCTGGCGTTCATGGTGGGCGGCCACATGGCGGTGGTGGCGAGCGGCCAGGGCGGGATCATGGTGCGCTGCGAGCCCGCCGACACCGACCGGCTGCGCCGCTCCCCCGGCGCCGGCCCGATGGTGATGAAGGGCAGGGAGCTCGACGGCTGGCTCCGCGTCGACGCCGCCCACGTCCGCACCACCCGCCAGCTCTCCCGCTGGGTGGGCGTCGGTGTCGCGTACGCCTCCACCCTCCCGCCGAAGGCGGCGAAGAAGGCCCGGCCCCGCCGCTGACCCCGCCGCGACCGGTTGCCCGATGTCCGCCCAGACGGGACTCGTGGCAACAGGTCCGAACCAACGCTGCGATCGGTTGCCAGGTGTCCGCCGGAACGGGTCTCGTGGCAACCGGTCGCGGGTGCCGCTTGACGGCGGCGGGGATATCGATACGATGCGCATCGCAATGGGGGGCAGAACCACGATCACCGCGCCGCGCGCCGGCCGGCCACGCGACCCGCGCCTCGACGAGGCGATCGTCGCCGCGACCGTCGAGCTGCTCACCGAGCGCGGCTACCACGACACCACGCTGGCCGCCGTGGCGGAGCGGGCCGGCACCACCACCGCGGCCATCTACCGACGGTGGGGATCGAAGTCGGAGCTGGTCTCCCACGCCGTGTTCCGCACCGACGGCGACGACGTGGTGGCCGACACCGACGACGTGGCCGCCGACATCGCCACCATGGTCCGCTGGTCGGTCGAGAAGCTCACCCACCCCGCTGCCGGCGCCGCCATCGCCGGCCTACTGGGCGAGCCCCGGGCCGACCGTCGAGCCCGCCGCGCCGACGCCGCCACCGCCGCCGCCCTCAGCGCCGGGCGCCTCCGGCGGGCCCAGGAGGCAGGGCAGCTGCGCGCCGACGTCGACCCGTCGGTGCTCGCCGCCCTCATCGACGGCCCCGTCATCCACGCCGTCATGAGCGGCACCGCCGACCGCATCGACGACCGCTGGATCACCGACCTCGTCACCGTCGTCCTCGACGGCGCCCGCAGCTCCGAACCACGAAAGGCCGACCGCCGATGAAGCAGATCATGTTGCACGGGGCGAACGACTGGCGCCTCGACGACATCCCCGAGCCCGAGCCCGGCCCTCGCGACGCGCTCGTCCGCATCGCCGCCTGCGGCATCTGCGGCACCGACACCTCCTACATCCACATGGGGATGACGCCGGGCCACCCGATCCCGCTGGGCCACGAGATGGCCGGCACCGTCGAGTGGCTGGGGCCCGAGGTCGAGGGCGTGGCCGTGGGCGACCGCGTGGTCGTGCGGCCCTCCGACGCCGGCCACGGGCCGATGGGCACCGGCGGTCCGCAGGGCGGGCTCACCCCTGTCCTCCACGTGCCCGAGGCGGCGGACGGCACCCGCCTCTACAAGGTGCCCGAGGGCATCGACCTCACCACCGCGGCGCTGGCCGAGCCCGCCGCGGTGGGCATGCAGTCGGTGAACCAGTCGGAGGCGAAGGCCGGCGACAAGGTCGTGGTGTTCGGGTGCGGACCCATCGGCCTGTTCGCCCTCGCCACCCTCGCCGACCGGGGCGTCACCGACACCGTCGCCATCGACCTCAGCCCCGCCCGCCTCGAGCTGGCCAGGACCGTGGGCGCCGCGCACACCCTGAACCCCGCGACCGACGACGTGTGGGCCGAGCTAAAGAGCATCCACGGCACGGCACCGTTCATGTTCGGGCCGACGCCGGCCACCGACATCTTCATCGAGGCCTCCGGCGCCGACTCGGTGATCGGCGACGTGCTGCAGAACGGGCGGGTCGACGGCACGCTCGTGATCGTCGCCCTGCACTACCGGCCGGTGCCCACGAACTACGTGAACGTGCTGATGAAGCAGTTCACCGTGCGGGGGTCCATGGAGTACCCGGACCGGTTCGAGGACGCCATCGAGCTCCTGCAGCGCCACGACCTCTCGCACCTCATCACCCACACCCTGCCCCTCGAGCAGTTCGGCGACGGGTTGGCCGTGCTCGAGGGCTCCAAGGACTGCGGCAAGGTCATGATCACGATCGGGGACGACGCATGAGCAACGGCATCACCTTCGACTTCACCGCCACCTCGGTGCTGGTCACCGGCGGCACCAGCGGCATCGGCCACGCGGTCGCCACCGCCTTCGCCGGGGCCGGCGCGTCGGTGACCGTCACCGGCACGAAGGCCTCGGCCGACGCGTACGACACCGACCTCTCAGCCTTCTCGTTCCGGCAGCTCGAGATGCGCGACACCGCCGCCGTCGACGAGCTCGCCGCTTCGCTGGGCACCCTCGACGTGCTGGTCAACAACGCCGGCGCCAACTTCCCCGACGGGCTCGACGAGTGGAGCCCCGAGGGCTTCTCGGCCTCGCTGGCCATGAACGTGGAGGGCGCCCAGCGCCTCACCGTGCGGTCGCGGGACGCTCTGGCCGCCAGCACCATGGCCGGCGGCGCGTCGGTGGTGAACGTCGTGTCGATGATGTCGTTCCGGGCCACCACGATCGTGCCCGGCTACTCCTCGTCGAAGGCGGCGCTGCTCGCCCTGACCCGCAACCTCGCCCTCCACTGGGTGAACGACGGCATCAGGGTGAACGCGGTGGCCCCCGGCCTCATCGACACGCCGATGACCGCACCCATGAAGCCCTTCCCCGAGATGCTCGACGCCGAGCTGGCCAAGCAGGCCATGCGGCGGATGGGCACGGTCGAGGAGGTCGCCGCCG
The DNA here is from genome assembly GCA_945957335.1 of uncultured Actinomycetes bacterium. Taxonomy (GTDB): domain Bacteria; phylum Actinomycetota; class Acidimicrobiia; order Acidimicrobiales; family Acidimicrobilacustridaceae; genus CAMFLJ01. Next base: position 4,601 of record CAMFLJ010000182.1, read on the forward strand.
CGGTGCTGTTCCTCAGCTGCGAGGCGTCGTCGTTCACCACCGGCACGGCCGTCGCCGTCGACGGCGGCTACCTGGCGCTGTGAGGGGCGATCGATGAGCAACCAGATCCGCATCGACGACCTGGCGTCGCCGGTGCTCAACGACGTCCAGAAGATGGGCCTCGACTACGGCGAGTCGGTGCACACCGAGCTCACCGTCGACGCCGTGCTCAACGCGGCCGTCGAGCGCACCGGCCTCGACGACTTCGGGCCCGACGACCACCTCGAGCGCCTCGACCTGTGGCTCTCGGAGATGGATGCCGACCCCGAGCGCACCGGCCTTGGCCGAATGCTGATGTTCGGCGACTGCGTCCGCTACGCCTCCAACCGGCTGCGCATCCATCGGCTCCTGCAGGAGCACCCGGAGATCCTCGACATCGAGATCGAGAAGCCGGTCATCGTGATCGGTCTGCCCCGCTCGGGCACCACCAACCTGGTCAACCTGCTCGCCGCCGACAGCCGCTTCCGGTCGATGCCGCTGTGGGAGAGCTACGAGCCGGTGCCCGACCCCCGCGAGCAGCCCGGGCCCGACGGCGTCGACCCCCGATGGGCCCGCTGCCAGGCCCAGTGGGAGGCCATGAAGGTCGGTGCCCCGTTCGTGGCGGCCATGCACCCGATGAACCCCGACCACATCCACGAGGAGCTCGAGCTGATGCTCCCCGACTTCACGTCGTACAACCTCGAGTGGACGGTGCGGGCGCCGGGCTGGCGCGACTACCTGCTCTCGCACGACCAGACGCCGCACTACGCCTACATGAAGACGGGGCTGCAGATCCTGCAGTGGTTCCGGCCCCGTGAGCGCTGGGTGCTCAAGTGCCCGCAGCACCTCGAGCAGATCGGCCCGCTGATGGCGACGTTCCCGGACGCCACCATCGCCGTCACCCACCGCGATCCGGTGGCCGTCGTGCAGTCGACCATCACCATGCTCACCTACGGCGCCCGCACGGCCTACCGGAGCACCCGGCCCGACTGGTACCTCGAGTACTGGACCGACCGGATCCGCCGCCTGCTCGACGCGTCGATCCGCGACCGCCACCTGCTGCCCGCCGACCGCACCTTCGACGTGTACTTCCACGAGTACATGGCCGACGAGATCGGCACCGTCCAGCGGATCTACGACGCCGCCGGCATCGAGCTCACCGGCACCGCACGCGCCGAGATCGAGGCCCACCAGGCCGCCCACCCCCGTGGCAAGGAGGGCCGCGTCGTCTACGACCTGCGCGGCGACTTCGCCACCACGCCCGAGGAGGTGCGCTCCCACTTCGGGGCGTACCTCGACACCTTCCCCAACGTGAGGATCGAGGTCCAGTGAACATCCAGGAGCAGGTCGACCACCTGATCGACACCCGTCCCGGCCGCCAGCTGCTGAAGCCCGCGTACGACGACCCCGCCCACCCGATCGTCGACGGCTTCATCTACCGCTCCGGCGGCACGACGGCGAGCTACCTGATCCTCACCGACAACGGCCGGGTGATCGTCAACACCGGCATGGGCTTCGAGGCCCCCCACCACAAGCGGCTGTTCGACGCCATCCGCCCGGGCCCCACGCACCACATCATCACCACCCAGGCCCACGTCGACCACGTCGGTGGCGTCGACCTGTTCAAGGAGCCGGGCACCACCTACGTCGCCCAGGCCAACAACCCCGCCTGCCAGCGCGACGACAAGCGCATCCAGGGCCTGCGCATGCGCACGGCCGGCATCTGGTTCGACATGCTCGGCACCGACGCCAAGCGCATCTACGCCGAGAACCCGGGCGTGTCGATGGCCCAGAGCGAGCCGACCCCCGACGTCTTGTTCGAGGACCGTCTGGTGCTCAACGTCGACGGCCTCCGCATCGAGCTCTACGCCGCGGTGGGCGAGACCGTCGACTGCTGCATCGTGTGGCTGCCCGAGCACGAGATCGCCCTGGTGTCGAACCTGTTCGGCCCGCTCTTCCCGCACTTCCCGAACGTCAACACCATCCGCGGCGACCGCTACCGCTTCGTCGAGCCGCAGTCGGCCACCAACAAGCTGGTGCGCGAGCTGCGGCCGAAGATGCTCGTGACGGGTCGCCACGATCCCATCGTCGGCGCCGACCTGATCGAGGCCTCGCTCGAGCGGCTCGACGACGCGGTGGCCTACGTGCACCAGACGGCGCTCGACGGCTTCAACAACGGCGTCGACGTCGACACGCTCATGCGCGAGATCACCCTGCCGCCCGAGCTGCGCGTCGGCGAGGGCTACGGCAAGGTCTCGTGGGCCGTGCGCACGTTCTGGGAGGAGTACGTCGGCTGGTTCCGCCTGCAGTCGACGACCGAGCTCTACCCCGACACCACCGCCGCCGCGCTGGCCGCGCTCCTCGACGCCGCCGGCACCGACGCCGGGCTGCAACGGGCCGAGGCGGCCCTGGCGGCGGGCGACGCCGTGCTCGCCATCAAGCTGGGCGAGGCCCTGGCTGCCGCCGGCCTGGAGGACGACCCCCGGCTGCGCTCGCTCATGGCCGGCGCCCACGCCCACCTCTACGACAACGGCGGCGAGGTGAGCTTCTGGGAGGAGGGCTGGCTGCGCACCGAGCGCGACCGCTGGTCCGCTCCCCCCGCCGGGGCCTGACCCACTGCCTCCTCGCCATCCCGGAAACCCGACGGGTGGATCGGTCGCCACGGCGACGGATCCACCCGTCGGTCCGCGTCAAGGGTCGGTCGGGTCAGTCGGTGCGGCGAGCGAGGAGGCGGGCGACGCCGTCGGCCTCGTGGTGGTCGAGCACCTGGAGGCCGGGGCGGTCGCCGAAGCGCTCGAGCAGCGCGCCCTTCGCCACCCGGAACCGGCCCGCCACTCCCCCGACCTCGCTGAGCACGGCCAGCGCCAGCACCCCCTCGGGCGCGAGCCGGTCGACCAGCTGGTCGTCGAGCTCCGGCGCGTCGAACAGGTGGCACAGCACCAGGT
>CAMFLJ010000183.1 GCA_945957335.1 uncultured Actinomycetes bacterium
GCCTACGGCCGGGCGCTCGAGCTCACGGACAACGACGCCGAGCGCCGGCTGCTACGTCGGCAGCTCAACGAGCTGCGCTGAGCGTCTCCGGACGCGACGGCGCCCCCTCGGGAGGGGGCGCCAGGTCGGACGATCAGGGTTGCGCAGGCGTCAGGTGTGACGGCCCGGGAACCAGATGCGGAACATCGACAGCACCGCGATGTAGACGAGCACGGCCAGGGTGAGCCCGGCGTAGAAGACCCACGTGAGGATCTTCTTGTCGAAGCGGAGGTGCATGAAGATGTAGGCCACGGTGAAGAACTTCACCGCCATCAGGATCATCAGGACGACGATCTTGAGGTTGTCGCCCTTCCACGCGATGAAGTCGGGGGCGGCGTAGGTCATGACCTCGACCACCGTGATCGCCGCCAGGAAGATGGCGGTGAGCACGTAGACCCGGTCGCGGGAGTACTCCTTGACCGCACCGTCGAGAAGTTCGGTGGGGATCTCGTCGTGAGAGGTGAGCGCCATGACGACTCCTACGCGGGGACCAGGTAGACGACAGCGAAGATGACGATCCACACCACGTCGACGAAGTGCCAGTACAGGCCCACGACCTCGACGGTCTCGGATCGGTGCTCGGGCAGCTTGCCCCGCAGCGACAGGAACAGCATCGACATCAGCATCAGGATGCCGATGGAGACGTGCACGCCGTGGAAGCCGGTGAGCGTGTAGAAGGCCGACGAGAACCGGCTGGTGGTGAAGCCCAGGCCCTCTCGGTAGAAGACGGTGAACTCGTAGACCTGGCCGGCGATGAAGGTGGCGCCGAGGGCGGCGGTGGCCCCGATCCAGACCCTCAGGCGCTGGTGGTCGCCGCGCTCGATGGCGGAGACGGCCAGCACCATGGTGAGCGAGCTCATCAGCAGCACGAACGACGAGGTCGACGTGAACGGGATGTCGAAGATCTCGTGTGGCGTCGGGCCCTCGAGGGGCGTGCGGTACAGGATGTAGGTGGTGATCAGGCCGCCGAAGAGCAGGCACTCCGACGCCAGGAACAGCCACATCGCCAGCTTGGTGTTGGAGATGCCGGTGTTGGTGTCGTGCTCGATGTGAGCGCTCGGCGCATGGGCGTCGGCCTCGGCCACGCTCTCATGGGCGTACACGGTGGTGTCAGCCAACGGTCTCGGCCTCCTTCGTGGCGTCGGCGTCGGCATCGGCCTCGGCGGAGGGCTCGCCCTCGGTGAGCTCCCCGGCGGTTCCGTCGTCGGAGACGTGGTCGTCCGGCCCGTGGTCGGCGTGGGCCGCGTCGGGGTCGTCCGGCGGCTCCATGACCCAGCCGAAGATGGCGGCGCCCATGATGAGGCCACCGATCAGGCAGAGCCACAGGCTGAAGATCAGGCCGTAGGCGACGATCGGCATGCCGAAGGCGAGCACGATCGGCCAGTACGACGGCGACGGCAGGTGGATGTGCTTGCCGTCGGAGCGCTTCTGCACCACGTCCTCGGTCTCGGCGATGCGGACGAGCTTGCCGTCCTTGGTCTCGCCGTACTTGCGGTACCAGAAGTCGTCGACCCGGGTGATGGTGGGGATCGGGTCGTAGTTGTAGGCGGGCACCGGCGAGGGGGTCATCCACTCGATGGTGCGGGCGTCCCACGGATCGGCCCCGACCGGCGGGAGGCTCTTCGACTTCCGCCAGCTGTAGAAGATGTTGAACACGAACAGGAACACCGAGCTGGCGAGGATGAAGGCGCCGACGGTGGCGACCTTGTTCCAGAGCTCGAAGCCGTAGCCCGCGTCGTAGGTGTAGACCCGGCGGCTCATGCCCTGCAGCCCGAGGATGTGCATCGGGGCGAACGTGAGGTTGAAGCCCAGGAGCATCAGCCAGAAGTTCGACTTCCCGAGGGTCTCGTTCAGCATGTAGCCGAACACCTTGGGCCAGTAGAAGTAGAAGGCGCCGACGAACCCGAAGAACGCACCACCGAAAAGCACGTAGTGGAAGTGGGCGACGATGTAGTAGGTGTCGGTCTGCTGCGAGTCGGCCGGGGCGACCGAGTGGGTCACGCCCGAGAGGCCACCGATGGTGAACATCGTGACCAGGCCGATCGAGAACAGCATCGGCGAGGTGAACTTCAACTTGCCGCCCCACATGGTGGCGGTCCAGTTGAGGATCTTCACGCCTGTCGGCACCGCGATGAACATCGTGGTGAGCGAGAACGTGGTGACCGAGATCGGGCCGATGCCGGACACGAACATGTGGTGGGCCCACACGCCCCAGCCCATGAAGCCGATGGCGATGCCCGAGAACACGATGAACGGGTAGCCGAAGATCGGCTTGCGGGAGAACACCGGCAGCATCTCCGACACGAGGCCGAACGCCGGGAGGATCATCAGGTACACCTCTGGGTGACCGAAGATCCAGAACAGGTGCTCCCACAAGAGCGGGTTGGCGCCCTTGGCCACGTTGAAGAAGTTGGCGTGGAAGAGCCGGTCCATCATCAACAGGACCTGCGCCGACGTCAGCACGGGGATGGCGAAGAGCAACAGGAACTGGGTGACGAGGGTCATCCAGGTGAAGACCGGCATCTTCATCAGGGTCATGCCCGGCGCCCGCATGTTGAGCACCGTGACGATGAGGTTCACGGCGCCGGCGAGCGAGGCGATGCCGGTGATGATGAGGCCGAGGTTCCAGAAGTCGATGCCGTGGCTCGGGGAGAAGATGACGCCGTTGTTCGGGGCGTAGTTGAACCAGCCGCCGTCGGCGCCGCCGCCCATGAGCCAGGCGGTGTTCAGGAAGATGCCGCCGAAGGCGTACACCCAGTAGCTGAGCGCGTTGATCCGTGGGAACGCGACGTCGCGTGCACCGATCTGCAGGGGCATCAGGTAGTTGGCGAAGGCCGCACCGATGGGCATGACGACGAGGAAGACCATCGTCGTGCCGTGCATCGTGTACACCTGGTTGTAGAGGTCGGCGCTGAGCAGCGTGCCTCGGGGCGACCAGAGCTGGAGCCGGATGAGGATGGCCTCGAAGCCACCGATCATCAGGAACACCAGCGCCGTGGCGCCGTACATGATGCCGATCTTCTTGTGGTCGACCGTGGTCACCCACGAGCGCCAGCCGGTGCTGGCGGTCGGCCGCGTGAAGACGCCGGCCGGCTTGTAGTCGTTGCCTTCGTCGCCCGACGGGAGGGCCAGGGGACGGGCTTCAGTGAGTGCCATTGAGTGCTCCGGTGATGGCGAGGGCCGCTCGGATCGTCGTCGTCATCGCTAGTTCAGCGTCACCAGGAAGGCGACCAGCTGGTCGATCTGGACTTCGGTGAGGCCGAGGTTCGGCATGCCGCGGCCGCCCTTGGCGTACATCGGCTTCATGGCCGGCGGGTTGCGCAGCCAGGCCTCGAGGGTGGTGCGGTTGACGTTGTCGACGTTGACCGGCCCGCCGTAGAGGGCGGCGCCCGGGTCACCGGCGGCGGCGACGTCGGTCGGGTCGCTGCCCAGGTTGTCGCCGTTGCTGCCGGAGTAGGTCGACTGCACGTCGTCGTAGAGGTTGTAGATCGACCCGGCGAAGGTGCCGCGGGTCATCAGGTGCGTGAGGTTCGGGGCCACACCCGACACGAGCGGCACCGAGCCCTGGGGCTTGGCGCTGTTCGGGCCGTTGATGCCGTTGATCACGTGGCACTGGGCGCAGAGCGCCTCCCAGACCTTGCGGCCCTCCTGGGCGGTGGCGTCGGTGGGCTGCTTGGCGTGGTCGACGTCGAGCTGGTTGGCGACCCAGCGGTCGTAGTCGTCGGAGGACACGGCCCGCACGAGCATGCGCATGTTGGCGTGGGAGAGGCCGCAGAACTCGGTGCACTGGCCGCGGTAGATGCCGGGCTGGTCGGCCTGCATGTTCAGCGGGCTGGTGATGCCGGGCACGGCGTCCTTCTTGCCGTTGAGGCCCGGGATCCAGAACGAGTGGATGACGTCGTTCGAGGCGGTGGTGAGGGCGATGTTGCGACCGGCCGGGATCACCATCTCGGTGGCGGTGGTGATGTCGCCGGGGCCGTCGAAGTTGCCGTCGTTGTCGACGTCGTACTTGAACTGCCACCACCACTGGTTGCCGGTGACCTCGACGTGGATGGCGTCGTCGGGCGTCTTGTTGAGCTCGAGGATGGTGATCACGGTGCCGACGGCGACGCCGGCGAGGATCAGCGCCGGGAGGATGGTCCAGCCGATCTCGAGGGCGGTGCGGCCGTGGACCTGCTCGGGGAAGGCGTCGGGGTCGTCGTCGTCCTTCTCACGGAACTTCCAGCTGATGAGCAGCGTGGCGGCCATGACGCCGACGAAGACGATGCCCGCGATGGCGAACACCGGGATGATGAGGTTCTGGATGTCCTGCGCGTACTTGCCGTGCGGGACGAGCGTCGTGAGCGGCTTGCCGCCGTTCATGAACGCGTTCACGATCAGCGCGGCGAACAGCACGGTGACGATCGCGAAGACGATGGTCCCGAAGATGCGCACGAAGCGGGAGTGGCGGCGGGGCATCTACTCTCCTCGGGAGGCGGGCTGGGCCACGCCTCGGGGGAATCGAGCCGGGGCGGGCACGCGGCCGGCACCGGCGGGGTTGCAGCGGTGAAGGGCGATGTTGGAGCAGTGTCGCCCAGCCCCCGACGAGCGCGCCAACCGGGCGGAGCCGGCGGGTGCGATCTCGGGCGAGAGCGGGGCGGAGAAGGTCATCAGCTGCCCAGGGACCCCGGGAGGACGACGGTGACGGCGGGCAGGGCACCCTCGGTGGTGGAGCCTTCCGAGGTGCTCTCGGTGTTGTGCTCGCCGATCTTGCGCTCGCCCACGAAGGCCCCGATCACGCCGGCCACGAGGATGGCGACGGCGGCGAACACGATCACGATGGTGGCGATCGTGCGGGTCGACTTCGGGTAGAGCGCCAGCAGCACGGCGATCACGAAGAACACGGTGGCGACCGCACCGAACACCACGACCGAGCTGGTCTTGGAGACGGCCAGCAGGACCCGGGACAGGGCGACCACCACGAAGGCGATGGTGGCGATGGCCAGGACCGGCGTGCGGAGCGGGTCGATGAAGCGGTGGTAGAGCTCGGCGTTGATCTCGTCGTCGCCGGTGGCGCGCTCGGCCCAGGCCCGGAGGGTCCAGGTGACGGCGGCGGCGACGATGACCACGAGCCCGCCCACGGCGAGGGCGGTGGCGTCGGTGGCCAGGCCGACGAGCATCAGCACGAAGCCGAAGGCGGCGAGGGCCGGGATGTAGTTGTTGCCGGCCGGCGCCCGGGTGAGCGGCACGGTGTCGGCCCGCACGACCTGGGCCTCGGCCTCCGGGTCGGCGTCACGGAAGGCGACCAGGATGCCGGCGAGGGCGGCGGCCATGAAGAACAGGCCGATGAGCACCACGTAGGCGAAGTGGTTGCCGACGCCGCCCTTCCAGCCCAGCGTGAGCGGGCCGAGGATGCGGTCCATCGGCTCCTGGGTCTCGCTGCTGAAGCCGACCACGAGGGCGGACACGAGCGAGACGGCGGCCAGGGCGGCGAAGAAGCGGAACGCCGTGGTGAACATGCGCGAGCGGATCATCGTGGCCTACTTCGTGACGTAGATGGCGATCCAGATGAGGGCGTAGACCGCCACCATCGCGTACCAGAACACTGCTGCGGCGGTGATGCCGTCGTGCTGGCGGGCGCTGAAGCCGCCGGCCAGGGCCCGGAAGGCCATGAGGTCGATGAACCCGATGGCGATGATCAACATGATCAGCCAGCCACCGGTGATCGTGTAGATCAGCACCGACTGCACGTTCGCCGTGATGTCGGCGCCCATGAGGCTGTAGAGGTAGCTGGTCATCAAGATGGCCGAGAAGCCGAACACCGTGGTGACGCCCAGGGCCAGGTAGGAGTTGACCTTGTCGTTGTTCGACACCGCCTGGACGGCCCAGGCCATGGTTGCCACCGACATGAGCAGCGTGAACAGGATCGTGTTCGGCTGCTGGAGCGGGATGCTGAGGCTGGTCGGGAGCCACTTGTCGGCGGTGGCCAGCGTGTTGGCCCGCACCGCCAGGTAGATGCCGATCAGCCCGACGAAGATCATCACCGCGGCGGCCGAGGCGAAGGCGGCGCCGACGACGAGCACCCGGGGGCGCTGCAGCGGCGGGGCCGCGGGGAGGGCGTTCGTGGCCGCCATGTCAGGCCTCCTCGGCCGGCTCGGCCGCGTCGAGGAGCGGCTCGGGGGAACGGACGACGGCGAGCTCGCCGAAGTTGCCGACGGGCGGCGGGGAGGGGCAGGCCCACTCGAGGGTCTGGCCGGTGCCCCACGGGTCGGCCTCGACGCTGGCGCCGCGGCCGGTGCTGACCAGCGCCAGCAGGGCGAGGAGCACGCCGACGGCGAGCAGGACGTCACCGGCGACCGAGATGCCGTAGAGGGCGTCCTTGGCGTCGGCGAGCCCGGTGAAGCGGGTCGAGAAGCCGAAGAGGATCAGCGGCAGGCCGGCGAGGGCGCCACCACCGAGCAGGACCAGGGCGTTGAACTTGCCGATGCCGTCAGCGGCCTCGCGGCCGGTCATCTTGGGCGCCCAGTACATGACGCCGGCGGCCACGGCGGCGAGGCACGCCGCGATGACGAGGGCGAACTGGCCGCTGCTGTAGGCCTCGGTCTGGCGCAGCTTCAGCGGGGTGATGACGTAGAGGGCACCGGCGAGCACGGCGAGCAGGAGCAGCAGGCCCGAGACCAGCGAGAGCAGCAGCGGGCTCTTGGCGCTGAACTTGCCGGCCCGCAGCGTGGTGGCCCAGGCGGCGAGCAGCAGCAGCCCCGGCAGCACGATCACCAGGGCGAAGGCGGCGTAGACGGCCTCGTCCTGGAGCTTGGCGTAGAAGTAGGGCTGGGCCCAGGCGCCGACGCTGAGGATGGCGAACCCGCCGATGCCGACGTACACGAGGCCCCGGTTGCGCTGGCGCACCCCGGCGAGGGTGGCGACGACGTCGGAGATGATGCCGAGGCCGGGGATCAGGAAGGCGTAGACCTGCGGCTGGCTGGTGACCCAGGAGATCTGCTGCCACTGGGCGGCGGGCACCCCGTAGTCGGAGGGCCGGCCGTAGCGGTGGTCGACGTAGATCAGGGCCACGTTGGCGATCAGCACCGGGAGGGTGAGCAGCCACACCGAGCCGCCGACGAGGGCGGACCAGGTGAAGAACGGCGCCCGGTCGAGCGACATGCCCGGGGTGCGCAGGGCCACGGCGGTGGTGATCACGCAGACCGTGGCGAGCATGAGCGAGAGGGCGAGGCCGATGATGGCGAGCAGCACCATCGAGACGGCCTTGTCGTTGCCGCCGCCCACGCCGCCGTCGATGGCGTTGGCCACGATGAACACGCCGGCCGACAACAGCCACGTCCAGAGCGCCGCGGCGGCGGCCCGGGGGAAGGCGACGGTGTTGGCACCGACCTGCAGCGGCACCACGTAGGTGGCCAGGCCGAGCAGCAGCGGGATGAGCACCAGCAGCACGAGGCCGAGGTGGCCGCCCGTGAAGAGGGTCTGCGCAGCGTCCTTGGAG
>CAMFLJ010000184.1 GCA_945957335.1 uncultured Actinomycetes bacterium
TCGGTGAGCGGCGACGCGCTCTTCGCCATCGGCCTGGCCGGGTCGGTGTTCTTCTCGCTCGACTTCAACTCGGCGCGCTGGCGGGTGGCGCTCTACCTCGTGCTCACCATCGCCCCGTTCGCGGTGGCGGCCCCGCTCATCGGCCCCGCCATCGACCGCATCAAGGGCGGCCGGCGCTGGATCATCGTGGGCTCGCTCGCCGCCCGGGCCCTGCTCTGCGTGCTCGTCGTGCGCCACATGGAGAGCCTGCTCTTCTACCCCGAGGCCTTCGGCATGCTCGTGGTGCAGAAGGTGTACTCGATCTCCAAGAGCGCGGTCGTGCCCGGCACGGTGCGCAGCGACGAGGAGCTCGTCGAGGCCAACTCCAAGCTCACCGTGCTCTCCGCCCTGGCCGTCGTCGTCGCCGCGGTGCCCGGCGGCATCCTGCTCAAGCTCGGCGGCGGCGGGTGGAGCGTCGCCCTCGGCGCCATCGTGTTCGGCATCGGCACGGTGCTCGCCCTGCAGCTGCCTCCCACCCAGGTGGCCCCCGAGCCGGTCGGCGAGGAGGAGAAGGAGGAGCTCAAGGGCGCAGGCATCGTCGCCGCCTCGTCGGCCATGGGTGCCATGCGCGGCATCGTCGGCTTCCTGTCGTTCATGCTCGCCTTCTCGATCAAGGAGAACGGCGCCCTGTGGGAGCTCGGCCTCGTCGCCGCCGCGGCCCAGATCGGCTTCTTCTTCGGTGCCGTGCTGGCGCCCCGGGTGCGCAAGCTCGCCACCGAGGAGCACATCATCGCCGGCGCCCTCGTGCTCACGGCCGTCGTCGGCACCCTCACCGCGGTGATCGGCGGGCTCCTCGGCGCGGCGATGCTGTCGATGGCGGTGGGCGCCACGGGCAGCGCCGCCAAGCAGGCCTTCGACTCGATCGTGCAGCGTGACGCCCCCGACGCCAACCGGGGCCGGTCGTTCGCCCGCTTCGAGACGCGCTTCCAGCTGGTGTGGGTGATCGGTGCCCTCGTCCCGATCATCATCCCGATCCCGGCCCAGCTCGGCTTCGCCGTCATCGCCGCGGTCGCCCTCGGCTCGGTGCTCACCTACCAGATCGGCCTGCGCCGGATCCGCCAGGGCAAGATCCCGGTGAAGCGCCAGATCTGGCCCCGACGCAGCCAGCCGGCGCCGCCGGCCGAGACGGGTCTAGGCGTCGCGCTCGACGACGGTCCGACCGTCGACCCCACGCTGGTGGCTCCGCCGGCGCCCCCGCCGCCGCCGACCTCGCCCACCGACCCGACGGTCGTGGTCCCGCCCCCGGCCGCCGCTGCGGCTCCGGTGGTCGACCCCACCGTCGTCGCCGCGCCCGCTCCGTCGCCCACGCCCGCCGCGCCGTCGCCGACTGATCCCGCCCGTCGGTGGATGCGCACGCCCGCCCCGGCGCCCGCCGGTCCGCCGCCGCCCCCGATGCCGGGCTCGTTGCCGCTGCCGTTCCCCGACGCCGATCCGACCTCGACGGCGGCCGCCGAGCCCCCGGCCGACCCCACGCCGGCCGACACCGCGCCGGCGGATGCTGCACCGACCGACGACGGGCAGACGCACCGGCGCAAGGGCCTGCTGTTCGAGCCCGACGCGTGGGACGAGCCTCCCGCACCGCCGTCGGGCGGGTCCTGAACCCCGCCGCAACCCGGTCCGGAGGTCAGTCCTCGGGCAGCTCGATGCGGGCCAGCCAGAGGCCCGGCGCGTCGATCTCCGCCGGCGTGGGCAGCGTGCGCTCGGCCTCCCACAGGCGGGCCAGGCCGTCGTCGCCGGCCCGCTCGAGCACGCCCGCCACGAAGGCGGACCCACGGTCGTAGGCGGCCTGGGTGAGCTCGAGGCCGAAGAGCCGCTCGACGAAGCGATCGGAGGGGTCGGCCTCGACCCGGCGGCGGCGCACCGCCTCGGCGAGCATCCCGTGGTTCTGCAGGAGGTTCTGCCCGGCGACGTCGACGATGTGGTCGACGTAGCCGGCGATGGCCGCCACCAGCGCCTCGAAGCGGGGGAGCATCTCGCGCTGCTCGGGCGACTGGATGGCCCCGAGCAGGAGCTGCGGGTCGCCGAAGAGCGACTGGAGGCCGTTCATCGACGACGGGTCGGAGATGTCGAGCTCGCCGAGGCGGTCCTCGAGGGCGCCTGCGTCGGGCTGGAACCCGGTGACGTAGCGACGCAGCAGGTCGTCGAGCGCGGACCTCACGTGGGGGATGCGCAGGACGGTGTGCACCGCCACCTCCTGCAGGCAGATCCAGAGCCGCAGGTCGTCGGCGGGCAGGCTCCACTCGCGGCCGAACTCGTCGAGGTTGGCGGGCACCACCATCAGCTCGTCGGACGGCGTGCGGGGGATCGGCAGGTCGTACTGGCCGAACGAGCGGCGGGCGAGGTGGCCGACCATCGAGCCGGCGGTCATGCCGAGCATCATCGGGCCGATCATCTGCAACAGCGGCGCCATGAACGCCATCGGGTCGTTCGGGTCGGGCGTGGTGTCGGCGCCGCTGTCGTTGTCGAGGGCGCCGGCGAGGCTCTCGAAGAGCGGGCGCCAGGCGTCGAGGGTGGCGTTGGCCCACTGGCCCCGGGTGACGGGCACGATGCTGATGCCGTTGCCGCTGGTGGAGGCGGGCAGGCCCGAGGCGGTGCCGATGTGCAGCTCGGCCACGCGGGCGAGCGGCTCGATGCGGATGCGCTCCATCGGGTCGACGTTGGGCTCGGTGCCGCCGTCGGTGGCCACGGAGAGGGCGAGCTGGCGGGCGGCGTCCCAGCCGACGGGCCCCTGCTGCTGGAACATCCGGGCCAGGTCACCGAAGATCGGCATGCCCTGGAACGGGTTCGGCTGGTCGTCGCCGGGCGGCATGTCGGGGGGTTCGGGGCTCACGGGGTCAGGCTAGGCCCCCCGGGAGCGGCTCCGGCCTCGCGATGCCCGCCGGAAGGGCATGATTCACCCCCATGGGTGAGATCGTCGTGGTGACCGGGGCCGACGGGCCCGTCGGGCGACGGGTCGTGGGCCTCGCTCTCGACGAGCCCGGCGTCGACCGGGTCGTGGCGGTCGGGCGCGACCTCGGCGACCACCCGGCGGGCAGCCGGCGCGGCGGCGAGGTCGAGATGGTCGCGGCCCCCTTCGCGCTCGACGACCCGCGGCTGGCCGCGCTGGTGCGCGGTGCCACCCGGCTGCTGCACCTGGGGGCCCGCCGCGGCCTCGACCTCGACGGCACCGGCGGCGCCGACGTCGACCTGCTCGGCACGCGGGCCCTGCTCTCGACCCTGGCCCAGGTCGGCCAGGTGCGGGCGGTGGTCGTGCTCTCCTCGGCGCTCGTCTACGGCGCCCGCTCGACCAACCCGGTGCCCCTCACCGAGGCGTCACCCGTGCGCCCCAACCCCTCGATCCCCGCCGCCGTGGAGCGGGCCCAGCTCGAGGGCATGGTGCGCGCCTGGTCGGACCAGCGCGGCGCCAGCTGCGCGATGGTGCGCCCCGCCGTGGTGGTCGGCCCCGAGAACGGCCGGTGGCTGGCTCGCTCGCCCTGGTCGACCGCCGGGCTGCAGGTCAGCGGCGCCGACGCCCCGGTGCAGTTCCTGCACGTCGACGACCTGGCCTCCGCGGTGGTCACCGTCTGCCGCGCCGGCGCCGACGGCCCGGTCAACGCCGCGCCGGACGGCTGGCTCACCGTCGACCAGGTGAAGGCCCTGAAGGGCCCGGCCCCGCGCCTGAGGGTGCCCCGGGCGCTGGCCGTGCGCCTCACCCGCATCGGCGCCCGCCTCGGCCTGGCCAACGACGACCCGGCCACCGTGCTGGCCGCCTCCGAGCCGTGGGTGGTCGCCAACGACCGGCTGCGCGGCCTCGGCTGGGCGCCCGAGCAGACCAACGAGGAGGCCTACGTCGACGCCGACCGCGGCGGCCCGTGGGCCCGGCTCACCCCGCGCCACCGCCAGCAGATCGCGCTCGGCGGCATGGGCGTGGTGCTGCTCGGCGGCCTCGGGGTGGGGGCGTGGCTGCTGCGCCGCCGCCTCAGGCGCGGTCGGTGAGAGTGACCGACGCGACCTGCTGAGCGCCGTCGCGCACGTAGGTGACGCTGACGACGTCACCGGGACGGTGCGAGCGGAGCGCGACCACCAGCGACGACATCGAGGTGGTCTGGACGCCGTCGAGGGCGACCACGACGTCGCCCTTCTGGAGGCCGGCGACCTCGGCCGGCCCCGACGGCTCGACCCGGGTGAGCGCCGCGCCACCCCGGCCGAGGGTGGTGGCGGTGGTGGGGTCGAGGTCGTCGCCGAGGACGCCGAGCCAGGTGTGGTGGGCGCTGCCGGTCTCGATGATCTCGGCGGCGACGTCGGCGGCGTAGTCGATCGGCGTGGCGTAGAGGGTGGCCATCCCCGTCGCCACGCCGGTGGTGGTCGTCGTGCCCTCGATGGCGGCGGAGGTGGGGGTGTAGGTGGCGGCGCGGGTGGCCCGGCGGCCGGTGACCACGCCGAGCACGGCCCCGTCCTCGTTGCAGAGCACCGCGCCGGCCGTGGCGGGTGTGGTCTCGAGCGCGGCCTGGATCATGTCGTGGAGGGTGCCGCCGTCGGTGGTGTCGACCCGTAGGCCGACGGCGTTGACGTGGCCGGCGGTCACGCCGGGCGACGCGGCGCCCGGTTCGCGCTCGACGACCACGGCGTCGTCGCCGGCGCGCAGGTCCTCGACCCGGCCGAGCACGGCGGTGGCCATCCCCTCTCGGTCGACGTCGAGCACGGCGAGGTCGGAGGAGCTGTCGGTGCCGACGACGGTGGCGGCGAGCACGGCGCCGTCGTTGGTGGTGACGGTGACGGAGGTGGCGCCGGCGACGGTGTCGGCGGTGGTGAGGAGGTGGCCGTCGGAGCGGAACACGACCCCGGTGGCGGTGACGGTGCCATCCGCCCGGACGGCGTCGACCTTCACGATGGCGGGACCGATGCGCTCGGTGAGCGGCACCGACCCGTCGGTGGAGGTGTCGACCGCGACCTGCTGGACGACGGTGCGCACCCCGCCCTTGTCGAAGGTGCCGGTGATCGAGAGGACGGCGATGGTGACGGCGACGCCGACGAGCACCGACGCCGCCGCGACCGTCCAGAGGCGCGGCGCCCCGACCACGTCCACGCGGTCGGTGGGCGGCGGGTTGTTCGTGGCCCGGCGCGCCGCGGCCATCTCGGAGGGGTGCCTCCAGAGGCGGTCGTCGGGGTGCAGGGGAGGGACGAACCCGATCTCGTCGTCGGGGTCGTCGGGCAACGGCATGGCCGCGCAGGGTAGTCACGACCCCCGCGGGAGGGGCCGCGCCCCCCACTACGATGGCCCGCCGTGAGCCTCTCCCCGCCCTCCTCCGACGACTGGGTCGCGCTCACCGACGAGCCCCTCGACGTGCAGGCGGCCGCCGACTGGGTCGCGGTCCCCGACTGTGGCGCCGTGGTGGTGTTCAGTGGTCTGGTCCGTGACCACGCCGAGGGGACCACCGGGGTGACCCACATCGACTACGAGGCCTGGGAAGAGCAGGTCCTGCCGCGCCTCGGCGACCTCGCCGCCGAGGCCCGTCGCCGCTGGCCCGACATCGGGCGGATCGTGCTTTGGCACCGCGAGGGCCGGGTGCAGCTGAGCGAGTCGTCGGTCGTGGTCGCCGTGTCCACGCCGCACCGCGGCGCCGCCTTCGAGGCGTGCGAGTGGGGCATCGACACGCTCAAGGCCACCGTGCCGATCTGGAAGAAGGAGTTCTGGGCGGGCGGCTCCGAGTGGGCCCGGGGCAGCCAGCACATCACCGACGTGCCGCGCGCCGACGCGGGGGAGCGCACCTCGTGAGCGGTGTCGGCTTCCTCCTGATCGTCGTCGTCGTGGCCCTGGTGGGCTCGTTCATCGTGTGGCTGCGCCACCGCAAGCCCACGCACTTCATGTCGAGCGTCGACGATTTCCAGCGCGAGATGGACGCGCTCGGCCGTTCGCCGGGCACCACGCCCAAGGGCCCCCGCCGCAACCGCCCCGCGGGGCGCGACGGCGCCGACGGGGGTCAGTAGCCGTTGGCACGCGACCTCGCCATCGACCTCGGCACCGCGAACACGCTCGTCTACGTGCGCGGCGAGGGCATCGTGCTGAACGAGCCCTCGGTGATCGCGCTCAACAGCCGCACCCAGGACGTGCTCGCCATGGGCCACGAGGCCTGGCAGATGATCGGCCGAACGCCGAGCTACATCGTCGCCGTGCGCCCCCTGCGCAAGGGCGCCATCACCGACTTCGAGGTCACCCAGCGCATGATCCGCCTGCTGCTGCAGCGGGTCGGCGTCAACCGCTTCAACCGGCCCCGCGTCGTGATCTGCGTGCCGTCGGCCATCACCGCGGTCGAGCAGCGCGCCGTCACCGAGGCGGCCCGCCGCGCCGGAGCGGCCGAGGCGCACCTCATCGAGCAGCCCATGGCCGCCGCCATCGGCGCCGGCCTGCCGATCAACGAGCCGCTCGGCAACATGGTCATCGACATCGGCGGTGGCACCTCCGAGGTCGCGCTCATCTCCCTCGGCGGCGTGGTGGCGCTCGAGGCCGTGCGCGTCGGCAGCTTCGACATCGACGCCGCGGTGCAGACCTACATCCGCCGCGAGTACGGCATCGCCGTGGGCGAGCGCACCGCCGAGGAGATCAAGGTCACGATCGGCTCGGCGTGGCCCACCGAGAACGAGTACGCCGCCGAGGTGCGAGGCCGCGAGCTCATGAGCGGCCTGCCCAAGACCGTCATCCTCACCGCCGAGGAGGTCCGCGAGGCCATCGACGAGCCGGTGTCGGCCATGGTCGACGCGGTCATCGCGTGCCTCGGTCAGGCCCCACCCGAGCTGGCCCAGGACCTCATCGAGCAGGGCATCCACCTCGTCGGTGGTGGCGGCATGCTGCGCGGGCTCGACCTGCGCATCGAGTCCGAGACCGAGGTGCCGGTGCACCTGGTCGACGCGCCGCTCGAGTCGGTCGTGCTGGGCGCCGGCCACTGCGTCGAGTCGTTCGACGCGCTGAAGGTCATGTTCATGGAGTGAGCAGGTCCTCCGCCGCCTGGCGGACCTGCCAGTCACGGTCGTCGCGTGCCCGCTCGAGGGCGGCGTCGACCTCGGGCCCCTCGAAGGGCGCCAGCGCGATGACCGCTCGGCGGCGGACGGTCGCCTTGTCGGCCGTGGCGGCCAGGATCGCCTCGAGCCCGGCGGGGTCGCCGAGGGCGCCGAGCGCGGCGACGGCGGCCTCCCGGCACAGGGCGTCGGGGTGGCCGGTGACGAGGCCGCAGAGGTGGGCGACCACCTCGGGTTCGGCGGGCGGTCGCTCGCCGACGGCCCACGCCGCGGTCTCGACCACGGTCGGCTCGGCGTCGTCGAGCAGCCCGGCGACCGCGGCCGCCACCGCAGGCGACGCGGGCGAGCCGACCTCGCCACCGAAGCCGGTGGCCACCTCGCAGGCGCGACGCCGGACGACGGGCGACCCGTCGGCCAGGGCGGCGAGCAGCTCGGCCTCGGTCAGCGCGCCACTGCGGTCG
>CAMFLJ010000185.1 GCA_945957335.1 uncultured Actinomycetes bacterium
AGACAGGTTCTCGGGCTGGATCGGGTCGGCCGGGTGGTTCGGGAAGGTGCCGTCGAGCTCGCCGTACATGACGTCGAGCTGAAACGGGAGGCCGGAGAACACCGCCGGGGCGGTGAGACCGCCCATGCCGTTGGCGGTGTCGGCCACGACCTTGAGCGGCTTCAGCACCGAGAGGTCGACGAAGGAGTGCACGTGCTCGACGAAGGCGTCGAGGGCGTCGTCGCGGCTGGTGACCGTGCCCGGCGTGGCGACGGGCGCGAGGCCCGACAGCGTGGCCGCCTCGATCTCCTTGAGGCCGGTGTCGACGCCGATAGGCTTGGCCCCGGCGAGGCACAGCTTGATGCCGTTGTAGCCAGCCGGGTTGTGCGAGGCGGTGAGCATCGCCCCGGGGGCGTCGAAGTGGCCGGCCGAGAAGAACAGCGCGTCGGTGGAGGCCAGGCCGAGGTGGACGACGTCGACGCCCTGCTCGGTGGCGCCCTTGGCGAAGGCGGCGGCGAACTCGGGGCCCGACGGGCGCATGTCGTGGGCCACGAGCACCTTGGTGGCGCCGGTGGTGTCGGCGGCGAAGCGGGCGAATGCGGCGCCCACGCGCTCGACGATGGTGGCGTCGAGCTGGTCGGGCACCGTGCCCCGGATGTCGTAGGCCTTGAAGATGGCGCCGAGGGAGGCGGCGTCGAGGGTTGCCATGGCGCCGACCCTAGTCGGGGGCGCTGCCCGTCCCGACCGCCCCGGCGGCGCCCCGGCCGGCCTCGAGGAGGTCGTCGGCGGTGATGTCGTAGCGGCCCTCGGCCGACCACTGGCGCACCCGGAAGAGGTCGCGGACGAGGCGCAGCGCGTCGCGGGCGACCCTCACGGTGGAGCGGCTGGAGTTCTCGACGCGGACCGGGACCTCGGTGAGCGAGAGGTGGTAGCGCTCGATGAGGTGGAAGACCTCGACGTCGAACGCGAAGCCGTCGACGCGGGTGTGGGTGAAGATCAGCCGGGCCACGTCGGAGCGGAACGCCTTGAGGCCGCACTGGGTGTCTCGGTACTGGCCGAGCAGCACGGCCCGGGTGAGCAGGTTGATGGCCCGACCGCCGACCTCGCGGAGGCGCCGGGCCTTCACGAGGGTGGTGGTGTCGGTGTGGCGGCGGCTGCCCACGACGACGTCCCAGCCCTGCTCGACGAGCTCCACCAGGCCTGGGAGCTGGTCGGGGGCGTAGGCCAGGTCGGCGTCGGTGAAGGCGACCGTGCGGCCCCGGGCGGCGAGCACGCCCGAGCGCACCGCGGCGCCCTTGCCCCGGTTCTCGGGATGGACGACCACCTTGGCGCCGGCCGCCTCGGCCTCGGCCGCGGTGCCGTCGGTGGAGCCGTCGTCGACGACCACGACCTCGAGCCCCCCGTAGGCGGCCAGGGTGTCGAGGTCGGCGAAGAGCCGCCCGACCGTGGTGCCGATGCGGCCCTCCTCCTCGAAGGCGGGCACGACCACGGTGAGGCGCACGTCGCCGGGCGCCTCCTCGAGCGATCGGCGGCGGATCAGGTCGGCGCGCAGCGGCGAGAGGCCGCGCATCCAGCGCGAGAGCGCCACGGCGGTGAGGGCGCTGGAGGCGACGGCGATGCCGGCGTACCGCAGCCGCTCATGCGCCACCGGTGGGCCCTCCCCCGTTCGTCGGGGCGGTGCCGTCGTCGGACGTGCCGTCGGCGGTGGAGCCGTCGCTGGTCGCGACGTCGTCGGTGATGTCGGTGGATGCCTCGGCCGGCGCGTCGTCGACCGCGGTGGCGGACGCGGCAGCGCTCGCGCCGAAGGAGCCGAGCACGGCGGCGGAGGGGTCGACCCCTCCGTAGGGCTCCGGGCCGGCGGCGTCGGGGCGGTCGGGCACCGCCTCGCCCTCACCCGCCTCGGCCGCGGCGCCATCGCCGGGCCGCTCGCGGGGCGGGAACCACGGCCGCGGCTCGGGCAGCGACAGGGGCTTGCGGCGCCAGAGGAACACCAGGCCCACCACCCCGAGGAGGGTCAGGAACCAGCCGAGGTAGTCGACGACGGTGTAGCCGTAGTGCAGCGACACGTGGGTGGAGGTCGGCACGACCACCATCAGGTTGGGCCCGACCCGCCATGGCCCGTTCGCCCCGTCGGCCTTCCAGTTCGGGAAGTACGAGGCCTTCACCAGCACCGGCTGGCCGACCTCGGTGACGTCGAAGGAGATCGTGTCGGTGCCGGTCTCGATGTTGCTCACGCCGACGGGCGTGGTCGGGATCTCCTCGGGCACGTCGCCCTCGGTGATCCGCTGCCAGTCGGCGGGGCCGCCGGCCGAGGGCCAGACGTCCCACTGCCCCGGATCGAGGTACCAGGACGTGACGGCCTGGCGCCAGTCGTGGGGCTTCACGCCCGTGAGCACGGCGGGCTGGTTCGGGAGGCCCTCGACGAGCTGGCTGTCGGCCACCTCGAACACCACCCACGGGCCCGACGTGGCGACCTCGGTGAGCGAGGGGTTGGCCCGCCCGAGGGCGATCATCGGGTCGGAGATGGCCATGTAGTACTTCACGCCGTACATCTGGAGGTGCTGCACGCCGAGGTCGAACTGCTCGGCGGTGGGCGGCCCGGGCACGTAGGGCAGGTCGCGCTGGGCGTTCGAGGGCGCGGTGGACAGCTCGTCCTGGTTGAGGAAGTGGAACGGCGTGGTGGCCGACGCCTCGAAGTAGAGGCCCTCCATCGAACCGATGCAGCCGTCGGTCCAGAACGGCAGCAGCATCAGCGCCATCGGCGTGCCGTAGCGGTCGTGCTGCTCCTCGTGCTCCCACATGGCCCGGCCGCAGCCGTTGGTGTCGCCGAGGTTGCCCATGGTCTGCACGATGTCGTGGTACTCGGGGTAGGCGGCCTTGCCCTCGTAGCCGGTGAAGTTCCAGCGGGCCCACGACGGCACGAAGCTGCTGTCGCGGGTCGACAGGAAGAGCCAGTGGTAGGAGCCGTCGGCGCTGGTCGTGCCCAGGTTCAGGAACGGCAGGCTCGGCATGGCGCGCAGCGGCATGGCGAGCGCGGTGAGACCGACCAGGGTGGCGACGATCGCGGTGGCGACGGTGATCGAGGTGCGCGGCTTGTCCGGGTCGCGCGCGAACAGCGCGGCGAAGGTGCGGCCCAGCTCGGCGATGCCCACCGCGGCGAGCAGGTAGAGCATCAGGTACCAGAACGGCAGGAGCCGGGCGTTCCAGAGCCGGCTCTGGGGCACGTAGCGGAAGCCGATGGCCGCGACCAGGGCCATGACCACCAGGAAGGCGCCCGCTCGTCGCTTCCAGGCGATCGACATCACGATGCCGAGCAGGGCCAGCACCAGGATCCACTCGATCGGCGGCGAGTTCGACAGCTGTGGGTCGAGGTGCTGGCGCCGGAAGAGCAGGTCGATGTAGTTGGTCTTCTTCTCCCACCCCATGTCGTTGAGGTAGGCCGACCGCAGGTAGAAGGGCACCAGCCACCAGGCCGAGAGCGCCCCGCCCACCGCGCCGGCGGTGAGCACCCACCACACGCGGGTGCGGAAGCCGGGGCGCCGGGCCAGCGAGACGAGCAGCCACACCGCGGCACCGGTGACGGCGAAGATCGCCGGGATCACGTGGCACAGGGCGGTCATGGCCAGCAGGGCGGCGGCGAGCGCCCGGTGGCGGCCGTTCTCCATGCCCCGGCCCACGACGCCGAGGAAGAGGATGGCGAAGGTCAGCGAGATCGAGAACGCGAACTCGCCGGCCAGGGTGGACGCGATGTTGCCGCCGTAGATCGAGAACGAGCGGTCGAACAGGAACGCCGTGGCGGCCACCGCGAACAGCGGCGGCGCCGGGAACGGCAGGCGGGTCATCTTGGCGAAGGCCCAGCAGGCGACCGGCAGGCTGAGGACGCCGCTGATGGCGACCAGCTTGAACGCCAGTCCGTAGGGCAGGACCAGGCTGAGCAGGGCGATCGCGAGCGACGGCGGCACCATGTAGAACTGGAACGCGGGGAACCCGGCGTACCAGTCGGGGGTCCAGCCGGTGAGGCGCAGCGACGGCAGCAGGTGGTCGCGCAGGTAGGCCGGCGCCCACACGTGGGCGCCCATGTCGCCACCGGCGGGCGTCGAGGTGCTCAGCACGTCGGACGGGCTCAGCTGCGAGAACACGAACAGCACGCAGCCGGCGACGATGATCAGCGACAGCCACGACTCGATCCCCCACCCACCGGCGCGGCGCAGCGCCGAGCCGGGCAGGCCCTTGGCGCGGGTCATGCGACCGGGAGGGTCGATGGCGGCGCCGAGGCGGGCGACGACGGGGTCGTCGAGGCCGTCGTCGGGCGGCGGGGGCGCGTCGGCGGCGAGGGGCGCGGCGAGGTCGTCGGTCATGGCCGCCCCATCGTGGCACCCGACCGGCACCGGCTGCGGTCATCGGCGACCAAGGAGGTCACCCGAAGTGGAAGACGAGCGAGACCGCGGTGACGGCGTTGAACCCGACGTGGGCCCAGATCGCGGGGCCGAGGCGTCCCGACCTCCAGGCCAGGAAGCCGAGCACCAGGCCGAACAGGAACAGGGCCGGGAACTGCAGGGGCTGCACGTGGGACGCGGCGAAGAACGCGGCCGAGGCGACGATGGCCCAGACCGGCGAGATCTTGCGGGCGAAGATGCGCTGGGCGAAGCCGCGGAAGTAGATCTCCTCGGCCAGCGGCGCCCCGATCGCCACCACCACGAACACCAGCAGCACCGACAGCGGGTCGGTGGCCCGGTCGGTGAGCGTGCGCGCCTCGGCCGAGACGTCCTTGGTGCCGATCGCCTTGAAGATGAGCCAGTACAGCGCCGGCACCATGATCAGCTGGCAGGCCACGCCGATGGCGAGGCCGATCGGCACGTCGATGGCCTTCATCCGCAGGCCCAGCTCGGCGACGACGCCCTTGCCCTTCTTGACCGCGAACCACACCGGCACCACGCCGATGCAGATCCACAGCGGGAGCTGGAGCAGGGCGGTGAGCCACAGCGGCGGCGGCACCGAGATGCTCAGGGGCACGCCGGTGGCGGTCTGCGAGGCGGCCTGGCCGACCGCCGCACCGACGCCCGTGGGGAACGTGAAGTCGTAGTCGGTGTTCGCCACGGCGATGCCGTAGGCGATCATCGAGAGCAGCTGCCCGGCCAGGAACGTGAGGATCAGCGCACCGGCCCCGAAGGCCGCCTTGACCACCGGGTTGCCGTCGCGGTCGAGCTTCACCGCCTTCTCGACGACCTCGCCCTTCTCGGCCGGCCCGGCGTCGCCCTTGGACGCATCGCCCTTGCCGGCCTTGGCCGCCCGCGCCGGAGGGGGCTGCATGCGGCGAGCGGCCTTCGAGCCCGGCGCCGCGGTGGGGACGCGCCCCTTGGGCTTGGGGCCGGCGTTCGTCCGCGACGACGGCGCCACCGACCGGGAGGGCGTGATGGCGTCGGGCTCGTCGGATCCGCCGGTCTTGCGGCGCTTGGCGGGGCTCACGGGCGCCGAGGCTACCGGCCCCGGTCCGCCCCCTCGGCCGCGTCCGGCGGTACGTTCCTCCCATGACCCGAACGTGCGCCCGCCCCGGCTGCAGCGAGCCCGCCACCGCCACCTTCGGCTACGACTACGCCAACAGCACCGTCGAGCTCGAGCCCCTCGCCGAGGAGGCCCACCCGGCCTACTACGACGTGTGCCGGCGCCATGCCGACAGCCTCGGCGTGCCCCGCGGCTGGCGGCTCCTCGACACACGTCGGGGCCACGCCGCGCTGGCCGGTCACCTCACCGCGCCCTGACAGGGATTTTGCGCAGGGCCATCTAGGCTTGGGCCATGAGTCCCGACGCCCCCACGCCTCCCCCCGGTGACGGTCGGAGCCCCGGCCGGTTCGGCTCCGACCAGGGCTGGCCCCGGTGGACCATCTTCGTGATCGTGGCCGTGGTGCTCGGTGCCATCGGCCTGCAGGTCCTGGCCTCGAGCACCAGCAGCACCTCCACGAGCTACGGCGAGTTCATCCAGAAGCTCGAGAGCAACGACGTGAAGGGCGCCTCCGACGGCAACGCCGACGCCACGTTCAACAACACCAACGGCGCCATCTCCTACACGGCGACCGATGGCACGAAGTACGACACCACCGGCCCGCTCCAGCCGCCCGACGCCGACCAGCAGCTGATGACCGAGAAGGGCGTCGACTTCTCCACGCCCACCGACAGCGTGCTCAGCACGCTGCTGCCGCTGCTGCTCCCCGTCGCCCTGCTCATCGGCTTCTTCGTCTGGATGCAGCGCCGGGCCCAGGGCCAGATGGGCGGCATCATGTCCATCGGGCGCAGCAAGGCCAAGACCTACTCGAGCGAGAAGCCGGCCACCACCTTCGCCGACGTCGCCGGCTACGCCGGGGTCAAGCAGGACGTCACCGAGGTCGTCGACTTCCTGAAGCACCCCGAGAAGTTCGGCGAGATCGGCGCCCGCATCCCCAAGGGCGTGCTGCTGGTGGGCCCCCCGGGCACGGGCAAGACCCTCATCGCCCGGGCGGTCGCCGGCGAGGCCGGCGTGCCCTTCCTGTCGGTCACCGGCGCCGACGTCAGGGTGATGTTAGTGGGCGTCGGCGCCAGCCGGGTCCGCGACCTCTTCCAGAGCGCCCGCAAGATGGGCCGGGCGATCATCTTCGTCGACGAGATCGACTCCATCGGCCGCAAGCGCGGCGCCGGCCTCGGCGGCGGCCACGACGAGCGTGAGCAGACCCTCAACCAGATGCTCGCCGAGATGGACGGCTTCGAGGTCACCACCGGCATCGTGATGATCGCCGCCACCAACCGGCCCGACATCCTCGACCCCGCCCTGCTGCGCCCGGGCCGCTTCGACCGCCAGGTCGTGGTGCCCCTGCCCGAGCTCGACGACCGTCGCCAGATCCTCGACGTCCACGTCAAGCACAAGCGCATGGCCCCCGACGTCGACCTCGACCTCGTCGCCCGCGGCACCCCCGGCATGAGCGGCGCCGACCTCTCCAACCTGGTCAACGAGGCCGCCCTGTTCGCCGTGCGCGAGGGCAGCTCCGAGATCCACAAGCGCCACTTCGAGGAGGCCCGCGACCGCGTCCTCATGGGCCAGCGCCGCGAGTCGATGGCGCTCTCCGACCTCGAGAAGGAGGCGATCGCCTACCACGAGGCCGGCCACGCCGTGTGCGCCGCGGTGCTCCCCACCGCCGACCCGCTGCACAAGGTCACGATCATCCCCTCGGGCATGGCCCTCGGCGTCACCATGCAGCTCCCCACCGAGGAGCGCCACATCTACCGCCAGGACTACATCGAGGACTCGCTCGTGGTCCGCATGGGCGGCCGCATCGCCGAGGACCTCGTCTTCGACGTGGTGTCCACCGGCGCCAACAACGACCTCGTGGGCGCCACCGAGCTGGCCCGCAAGATGGTGCGCGAGTGGGGCATGAGCTCCCGTGTCGGGCCCATGGCCTGGGGCTCGCAGGGCCAGGTCTGTCTCTTATACACATCTCCGAGCCCACGAGACTAAGGCGAA